>JAVBPN010000036.1:0-4412 GCA_031549585.1 Bacteroidales bacterium | reverse complement strand
TTGGTGTGTCGAATACCTCCTTTACATATTTAGCTGTTAACGGAAGTGCAAAAACAATTGCATTGGAGAATTGTCTGTTTTGTACTTCTCGTAAATACGATATATTAACAAACCGAACAAGTTTTGCCCCTTGATTCATTAGTTTGTTTTCTATTTCTTGATTTAAATATTTCATTTCTCTTTTTCTGTAATATATGATACAAAAGTAATAAATAAAGTAAATAAAGTATTGTTAAAACCTACCGTTTCCAATCACTCTATTCTTGGATATAATCAAAATACATATCCATGACAGAGAAATCTTTAACATTAAAGCAAGAGGGTGAAATCAAGGAAAAGGCGCTGAAGCTGAAGTCAGAAAAGAACCTGCGGAAAGTTTACCCGATGGTCGTTTTTGGCGAAACCGAACAGGGCGAAAAGGAATTTTATGTGGCTTACATGGCGGAACCGAGTTTTCCGCAGTTCAGCAAATTTATGGCTGCGTCCAAAAAGGACGAAGTAACCGCCATGAAAACGCTGGCAAAAGATTGTTTTATCGACGGCGACAAGGAATTGGTGGATAACGATTCGTTGTTCCTGTTCGGGCTGATGGGGCAACTGTCCGAAGTTGTTTCGACCCGCCAGTCGATCCTCATAAATTTTTAAACCGCTGGGAAGTAACGGACGAACAACGGATCAGGCAAAGAACGATTTATATCCGCCATTACTTTCCCGGCGTTGATTTTGAAACCTTGAGCGATGAGGAATTTGCCATGTTATCGGAAGAGGCGCTCTGGTTGCATCAACAGATGATGATCACAAGAACGGCAAGTTCATTTGTTAACCCTGTATCAAGCTGATACGGGGTTTGTTATTTAAAAAGGAGACACCACATAAGCGGTATCTCCTTTCGGAAGTGTGTGAATGGAGGTTTCCCCCGGTCGTCCTGGCACTTTCCTAACACAGAAATTTTTTACAAAAAAATAAGATTTTTTTTGAATGGTAAAATCCATTTTACGCATAGCATAACGAGCTGTGTGTGAATTTCTAATATGACATTTTGGATGCAAATATGCGGAAAAAGGTTGCAAATGTGTTAAAATGCAAGTAAACACGCAGATTATAAGAGTTTTTTGCCTATTTTTGCACGAACATATATCATAAAAAATTGTTTACACGTCATGGCTAAAAATGAACAAGCAAACATTGCAGAATGTAATGATACCGTCACACATCACGGCAAGAACATAGCCAAATGGAGAACAATGTTCGGAATGACCCAGGCTGAACTTGCAAATCTTATCGGTGTTACCCCTTCGAGCGTTTCCCGTTTGGAAGCCGAGGAGAAAATTGACGACGAAAGATTGGAAACTGTATCCAAGGCATTAGGCATTAGTGTAAAGTTGCTCAAATCCTGCAATCACGAAGATACTAAAGCAAGGATCATAAATTATGTCAATCACATAGGTAATGGCGGAATTGTCAATCAACAGGCTGATGTTGAAGTACAACACCAAACTTTCAATCCTCTTGATAAAATTGCTGAACTCTATGAAAGAATAGTAGAATTATCTGTTGAAAATCAGCAATTAAAAGACGAAAACAAGTTGCTTTCGCAATAAGTGATTCATTGTGAGATTATTATTTTATTCATTATAAATCTGAAATATAGCGCATTAAAATATAAATAATAGATATACAGCATCATATTGTAAAGTCGTATCCGAAAAACCTCCAATTTAAAAGATAAAGAGACGTTACAAGTTGTGCTCGTGTTATATAGATTAACACGGGTTACTGGTTTGTCTCTTTAGGGGCTTGGAGGTTCCTTCGGTCGTCTGCCAGTATACCCGTGTTTTTTTATTGTAATTGTTTAACCCTTAAAAATATAAGCTATGGTGAAATAGAGAAAAATTGATGTCAAATTATGAACGTCCAAATCATATCGGGACGATTGAAAAACCTCCAAAAATCATTGAGACCCGATCAGTATAGTTTATTTGGCGTGGCTATGCTCGTTTGTCTCAACTTATGGTGATTAAAAAAATTACATGCCTTTAAAAGACTCGATAAAAAGTACTTAAATGACAAATGATAGATTTTTTGGCTATTTCATGCCTACTTATGAAATGACGAGATTTTATGAGTTATCGAACAATGATGTCGGCAGACACTTGGTTTGCTACTTAATCAATGATGAGAAGGGTTTAAGAGACTATATCTCAATTTTGAACCTGTTCTTGTTTAAAGATAAAACTGCTGCAAAAATTACCGCCTGCGAATTGGTAAACAACACGTTGCAAGTGGTATTCAGTAGTGTAAGCATTGAAACACCGGTATTTCCAAACGGATTGAACGCATTTGAAATGGATAATGGTTATACAGAATTGATTTTTCCCCGGGGCGATGATCAGGTTGAATGGAAATACCGGGCAAATAATAAAAAATATGACTGTATTTCTTATTGTATTGGTAATAAGCTATATGTTGAGAAAAAGTCCTTTGACCAAGGCGACCTGGGCATGAGCTATGAGGAATTTGAATTCGGTAAAGGTTTAGTGGCCTACCAAGAGAATGACGGGAAACGTTTTGTCCCCAAGATTTTTACTTCCGAAGAATTAAAAATGGAGAGCAACCGGAGTATTCCCTTTATTATGTTCAATATTTCTGCGATAAATAAATAGAAGTGAAGTTGTTTTGATAGCCGGAGTGCAAAATCCGGCTATTTCTTTGCTCTGTGCACTACTGCATTACTCATTCTGCTTTGGTTTTATTTTATTTACAATCAATTGCACAATATACAATATCCAATATAAAGGAAACCTTAACCAAATATAAAGAACTTCATAGTTATATATAATTCCTGTTTTTCTTGATACGATTTCAATTTCCACTCCCATTGAAATTAAAGGAAAAACTAAAACATATAGCAAAGTGCCAATAACTTGCATGAGACAACCCAGTGACTTATTCCAAAATATTATATTGAAAAGTATCAATAACAAGATTATGATAATATCAAAGATTCCGATGTGTACACCCATAATTGAGAAACGATTTTGTGCTTTTTAGTTGATTGTAAAACGGCACGTTTTTTATATTGTAAAGTCCATTCAATCTATAATTTCCGTTGGCTTAAAATCAAACGTTTTGAATATTTCATCCAGGTCAAGTTTACTGTCTTTTGGCAAATTTATTGTTGCAATGCCGCCAAAATCAACTTGCCAAAATCCGCCTTGCTTCATTATTTCGTCACCCAAAAGCCTGTATTCCGACTCTTTAAATTGTGATGTCAGGAAGAAACGTCTTGTAATATAATTCGAGCCTTTGACAATTTTTACAATTTCGTGCTTGCCTTCTTTGTTGAGCCGAGTTTCAAATTCAGTACCAAGTGTCAAACGACAATCAAAAAGCTCATTTTCAACTGTTCTGTAAATATTGTCAGAAAGTTGCTCGACGCGAATAGTCGATGTCAACTTTTTGGACTTATCGTAAACTTCTATTTCAACTATCTTTGTTTTCATGGCCAATAGCTACTGTTTACACGCTTGAGCTAAACTGAGTGTTGTCAGTACGCCCTTGCATTCTAAGAAATTAAAGGCAATCCCACCAGATATTTCTCTTTTTTTAATCCATTTGTCATTAATTTTCTCGATTTCAATAACTGAGTTCCAAGCACAGGCTTCACCACAAAAGAAACTAAAACTCACAAAACCATTTTGATAGTTATTTGAAAAAATAATCCTTGAAATATCCAAATATCCAAATACACCATCGTTTTCAAATTTTTCAATTAAAGAGTCATTTTCAATTGCTTCCTTTTCATCAATAGATAACACTTTAATATTCAGCTTGTCTATGTTTTTGAATAGACCCTCTGATAATTCTCTTTTAGGGATTTTATTACTTATCAAAAGTTTTAACCGTATTTTTTCTTCATCACTTAAACCACCATCAAGAATATAAGAGCCTATTGTATCTCCGCTTCCAATCTCCACTTCAAATACCTCATACCCGTAACCGATTAATAGTTTATTGGCAAGTTCGCCAAACACATAGAGGATAGGTGGGTTTGCACCATATTCATTATGGTTTAACATATAATCCATTTCTACCATTTCGGGGAGCAAATCCAATATTGCTTTATCTTCTTCGCTCAAATATTTTTGGCTGTTAAATCTACTTGAACATGAGATCAATGACAATGTAATTGCAAATAAAAGCAACAGCCGAGCGAACGACCACTTTTCTCCTGAAAGATGTCGAACTACCAGTTGCTTGATGTATATTCTTTTCACCATCCATCAAACTCAAAACACACAAAGTCCTGTTCCTTAACCGATGGCTCGTACTCTTTCGCTTCTTTTCGCGCATCTTCTACAATGTTCTTATTGTCGTACCAAATAGCGTCTGCCGGATACCAACAAACGCCA
>JAVBPN010000061.1:0-6087 GCA_031549585.1 Bacteroidales bacterium | reverse complement strand
GTGGGTATTACATCGGAAGAGCAATTAGATACCCTAACTGGAGAGCAGATCCAACGTAGCTACACCTATTATGATGGATTGGGCCGCCCGGAACAAAATGTAGCCATAGCAGCTTCACCCTCACAAAAAGATATTGTCACGCCTTTTGTTTATGATCGGTTCGGACGTGATTCGGTCAAATATTTGCCTTATGAAGCAACGACCAACAATGGGTATTATAAAAGTGATGCATTGGCAGCACAGAGTATCTTTTATTCAAACCCTCCTGCAAATGTGACCAGAGATGCTTCTCCTTATGCTACCATGCTTTTTGAATCGTCACCGCTCAACCGCCCAGTTGGCCAATACGGAGCAGGAAATGACTGGTATGTGGCCGATAAAAAACAAACAGTGGCTTATCGTGGCAACACCGCCAATGAGGTATTACAATGGATGGTCACCACGTCGCAGATAAGCGCCGTTTATTATTCTGTTGGGACAATTTATGTAACGGAAACTACAGATGAAGACGGTCATTCGGTCATTGAATACATCGACCTGCAAGGCCGGGCAGTCCGAAGGGCACAAAATACAGATGACGGTTACGCCATCACTGACCATGTTTATGATGATTTCGGCCGATTAGCATATGTCATTCCTCCGGTGATAGATAAAATCCCGCAAACTATTGCTATTTCAGATAATAATTTTGCCTACTACATTTATGCTTATCGCTATGATGAGCGAGGGCAGGTAATTGAAAAACACATTCCTGGTGCCGGATGGACGTATATTATATATAATTACCGGCAATTGCCTGTGATGACCCAAACAGCCGAGCAACGGACACGTAATGAATGGAACTTTACCAAATATGATGCTTTCGGGCGTATAGTGATGACTGGGGTAATAACAGATTCACGCCCACTTGATGAAATTCATGATGTGGCACGACAATATGCATGGGCTGGGACAGCGAATGCCCCTTGCCGGGATGTTTTTGAATCTTTTAATCCGAACGAAACGTTGGGCTATTCCAATTGCGCCTTTCCACACCAGGTTCCTGAAAGCAGTATCATGGCAGTATATTATTATGATCATTACAACTTTGATCAGGATGGTGCATCTGCCCGGCAGACTATAGCTTGCGATATGACACAGGGGTTGCCAACTGGAAGCAAAGTACGAATCCTCAATACCAATGACTGGTTGACTACAGTTAATTATTACGACCCCAAAGGCCGGTTGCAGGAAATATTGAGCAAAAATATTAAAGGCCATTGGGAAAGGGTGGTGAATGAATACGACTTTGTAGGCAGATTAACCGTCTCAACCCGAAATCATGACAACCTGAACATTGCAACATCGCAAGAATATGACCATGCCGGAAGATTGATATCTGTTGAACAAAGCATTGGGGGGCAAACGTTTCCTGTGGCCAATAATACCTATAATACAGTGGGGCAGTTGGTTGAAACCAGCTTGCATGATGGCTTGGAAACGGTTGCTTATAAGTATAATATCCGTGGATGGCTTTCTGAAATCAACAGCCAAAACTTTAAGGAAAAAATTCGCTATGAACAATCTTTAGAAGCAGGGGGACAACAATGGGCTGGTAATATAAGCTCTATAGAATGGCACGCTAAAACTGTGAATACTGATTGGCACGCATACCAATTCTGGTATGATGAATTAAGCCGGTTAACATATGCTTATTATATGCGTAAGGGTGAAGATATTACATCTTATGAAAACGAACCTGATCCACATGGTGATTATTATTCAGAAACTATGGGTTACAGGCCAGACAATATGGGTAATTTAGATTGGTTAGCCCGATATGCAGGAGTTAATGAAACAAATGAGATAGTTCAAATAGATGATATTGTATATTTTTACGACAACAATAACAACCAAGTATCCCGCATACGCGATTATGAATCAAGTTCCCTAAAAACGCTTGGTTTTAAGGATGTGTTGAATAATGATAACACTTACTATGAATATGATGCAGCCGGCCGGTTAGAAAAAGACAACAATTTGGGTGTTGAGTTTACTTATAATCATTTGAACTTACTCAATTTGGCTAAAAAGGAAACCGACAGCCTTAAGTATACCTATGATGGCGCAGGTAGGCGTGTCAAGAAACAACTGAAAACCAATACGCCGCGCTATTACATAGATGGTATAGAATACGAAGGGGACCAATTGAAGTTTATCTCTACTCCATATGGACGGATTCGTAAAACAACCACCGGATGGACTTATGATTATTTCCTGAAAGACCATTTGGGCAATGTGCGGGTGGTGTTTGCCGCCGAACCCGGTAACACATCGGGCAGCAGCACGCAGACATATATGGCCACGATGGAAGACGGCAAATCGGGTGAAGAAAACACGTATTTTGATAATTTAGCCAGTACCCGGGCCGACAGGCCACTTAATTACCCGGATAAAAATCCAATGAATCAAAAGCTATCTAAAGTGCCGGGCAAAAGCCGCGGGCCGTCTATTATGCTACAGGTAATGGCAGGCGATACCATTGAAATTAGTGCCAAGGCTTTTTATAACATAGACAAAGCTATGCCGGGTGTTACACCGGATATAGCCCCTGTATTGGGTAGCGCCATTGCCGCCATGAGCAACCCTACTAGCGCCATTGTGGGTGAAGCCTCGCAATTAGCTATGGATTTGGGAGCAAATCCCAGTACTTCGATGGCTTTAATCACCCCTCCTTCGGAGGGGCAGGGGGAGGCTGACCCTACCCCCGAAGCTGGTATAAATTTTGTGCTTTATAATAACAGTTTTGAAGTGATAGATGAAAACACCGGAGTGATTAAGGTGGAAGATCAAATCAATACCATCCAGAACTTAACCACTGATAAGATTGTTATCCAACAAGCAGGGTTCTTTGAAGTATTTATCAATAACGAAGCGCAAACACCGGTGTACTTTGATAATCTGATGGTAGCGCATACAGAAGCCAATGTGTTAGAAGTTAATGCTTATTATCCCTTCGGAATGATTATTCCGCAGTTAAGCCTGCAAGCATCAGCAGGCAAAAAGAATTATTATAAGTACAATGCCAAAGAATTACAGGAAGAGCTGGAGTTGAATTGGTTGGATTATGGAGCAAGGGTGATGACTCCGGCAGTTGGTAGATGGTGGGTACCTGATCCGATGACGGAAAAGTATTATGGAATCAGTCCTTACACATATGCACTGAACAACCCCATTAATGCCATAGACCCTGACGGCAGGGTAGTCATTTTCATTAACGGAAATCATTTTGGAGATGGAGCCAAAGGATACAGAGGATATGCTAATAATTCTTATGGATTACATCTTAATAATTGGAATGGAACAAGAGACTATTGGGCATATGAAAACGGTGGTGGATTTGATATAGATGTAATGAATCATTTAGGTGACTTCAACGCCATCTATAGAGATGGTTCTATTGGTGGTTACATGGGGGTATTAAATATAGGTGCCTTAACAGCCAGAGGAAGAGAAAATCATGGCTATGGACAAGGAATGATGGATGCAGAAAGAATTATCGCTAACCTTTTGAGAGATGAAAATGGCAATATTCTTGAAACAATTAAAGTAATAACCCACAGTATGGGATGTTCATTTGGAAAAGGATACGTTAGAGCTTTGCTTGAATATGCAGAACAAAATGGAGTAACAGGACTTTCGATTGCTTTTGAAGCAGATTTTGCACCATACCAACCAAATAAACAAAGAGCCGTCAATGCAAATAATATGGGACCAACCCTTCAGTTTTCACATAGTAAAGATAAAGTTGCAGGCAATAAACCTATAACGGATGCTGTACAACAAAATACTGACGATGATGAAAATCAAGGGCATTCAATATTTGATTTTATAAATCAAATCCAAAACCTACCCGCAGGAAATTACGGAGTAATTGACGGAAGAATTGTACCTTATTAAAGAAAGAATTTATGAAAAATTTGTTTATAAGCATTATCTTTGGTTGCTTCATATTTATTCTATTATACAGGATAGTTGGTATTTTTAATTTTCTTCCTTTTGCACTTCATCAACGATTTTTTAGAGGCATAGTGAGAGAAGATGTTTTTATTCTACTCTTTGATGTAATCTTTTCTATTTTGGTGTCCCTTATGTTTTTTTTATTTTTAAAAAATAAAAGCAATAGGAATTAATTTATAAAACTATCAAACGCAAATGTAAAAGCCTAACCATCGTGTCGAGCTCCGAGTTGAGCAGCAAATATTTTGCTGCTCAATATCTTTAATGAATTTCAAATTCATTTGTGTCAAACACCGCATTGTAAATGCCAATAAACACGAGAAAACAAATAAAAATATTAATATGAAACACAGATATATTATAATTTTCATTTTATTCTGTTTCTTGTTGGCTTTATCTGGATGTACAGAAAACATCGATGAAACAATCTTGTGTAACGATTTTTATGAATTAAATAAAAATCGTTCATTTGAAGAATTATCAGATTTAAGTGTTGTTACTAGGGGTTCTAAATATGATCCTGGTATAAATCAATATCAATTCCTTTTTTATGTAATCAGTATTTATGATTCGATTAAGCCTGGTTATGTTTCGTTGCCTATTTTTAATTCTGGTTTTGATCAAGAACGACGTGTATTTGCACTAGAACAATGTGATTATGATTGTATAAATATACTAAAACGCAAATACAAAATTGAAAACGAACATGACCTATTAATAGCATTGGAAGATTATTCCAATAAAATACAATGGGCTTATAAAGGGATTTTACTTCCAAATTATTCCGTATATGCTAGTGTTTTAGAATCAACAGGAGAGCCTTACTTTGGTATAATTTCCTTTAAATTGACCGATAAGGCCGTTGTATATCATGTTCTCAATAAAGCGATATTCAAAAAAAAAATATTTACCACATCAATCTATAAAATTAGATGAGGATTGGTATTTTTGTCATTAAAAAAGAAAAAGATTAGATAGTGAGCTAAAAATTATTAGAATTTATAAAAATCCTCCGTTGAGCGGCCATTTATAATACCGCTCAAAACATACCAAAACTTGTAATTTGTCTTTACTCTCCCCTCCTTCGGAGGGGTAGGGGGAGGTTGACGCGACCCCCGAAACTGGCATTAATTTTGTGCTTTATAATAATAGTTTTGAGGTGATTGATGAAAACACTGGTGTGATCAAGGTAGAAGATCAAATTAATACCATCCAGAACTTAACCACCGATAAGATTGTTATCCAACAAGCAGGGTTCTTTGAAGTATTTATTGATAACCAAGCGCAAACGCCGGTATATTTTGATAATCTGATGGTAGCGCATACCGAAGCCAATGTGCTAGAGGTTAATGCTTATTATCCATATGGGATGATTATTCCGCAATTAAGCTTGCAAGCATCGGCAGATAAAAAGAATTATTATAAGTACAATGCTAAAGAGTTGCAGGAAGAGTTGGAACTGAATTGGTTGGATTATGGAGCAAGGGTGATGACCCCTTCTGTTGGTAGATGGTGGGTGCCGGATCCATTGGCTGAGAACCATTATAATGTAAGTCCTTATCTTTACGCAGGGAATAATCCTATTTTGTTTGTTGATCCGGATGGTATGGATTGGGTTCATAGAATTGTAGATGGTATTAATGAATACTATTACGATAGGGATGTTAGTTCTCAAGATGATATTACTGCAAAATATGGAAATAATAGTGATATCACCCATTTGAACACAGGATACACAATAACCCAACATAATGAAGATGGTTCTATAAAATCCCAATACACATTCACCAATGATGCCAAAAAAAATAAATATGGTACTGTCACGGATATAAATGGAAATATCATGGATAATTCGCAAATTATATATGGTAGCGATTACACAATTTTTGGAACGACCAATGAAAGCGTTAATGCTGAAACTCTGCATAAGAATCTTTTTGGTTCAAGTTATATAGGAAATAGAAATCCAGCAACTTATGGAGATAAAAATTTAGGAATAGACCCAGCTGATTCATATCAATATCGACCGACTTGGAGCCCAACTGAAATGGCTTCATATCAACACGATTTGGATTATGATGCTTTGGG
>JAVBPN010000093.1:0-3670 GCA_031549585.1 Bacteroidales bacterium | reverse complement strand
TATTTTTCATGGTGCAATTCTTTGTAAATACTTCATTTGCTCAATATTCAGTGCCTACAAATGCATCGCAGGGGAAGATTTCGGGACAAGTTATTGATAAAACTACAGTCCTGCCTGTTGAATATGCTAATATTACGGTATTTCATACAAAAGACAGCAGTTTGGTTAATGGAAGTATAACCGATGAAAAAGGAAATTTCAAAATAGATAATCTGCCGCTTGGGAATTTCTTTTTAAGGGTAAGCTTCATAGGGTATAAAAATACCCTGACACCTGATTTTCAGTTATCTCAAAATTCATTTGAACAGAATTTTGGAACAATATACTTGGAATCTTCCTCTACTTCTTTGAATGCAGTAAGTATTACAGCAGAACGAAGCATGATGGAGTATAATCTGGATAAACGGATTGTTAATGTTGATAAAAACCTTGTATCTTTAGGTGGAACAGCCTCTGATGTGCTCGAAAATGTGCCATCCGTTACGCTCGATGAAGATGGGAACGTAAGTTTGCGAGGTAACATGAGCGTGAAAATATTGATCGATGGTCGCCCGTCAGAGCTTTATGGAACGGACATTGCCAGTGTCTTAGCACAAATCCCTGCTTCGGAAATAGAAACTGTGGAAATTATTACCAATCCTTCGGCAAAATATAACCCTGATGGCATGTCGGGAATCATCAATATTACACTCAAGAAAAAAGTGAGTAATGGGTTTAACGGAAGCATTGCTCTGACTGCCGGTACAGCTTTGCCTAAATTTTTGCCATCAACAGGACTTTCGCTGAGTCTCAATTATAACGCAAAAAAATATTCTATTTTCACCTCTATTGATGCCCGTTATGATGAACGAGGTCGTACCGGTACTGCAGACCGAACTACCGAAGCAAATTTTGAAAAGCAAGAAAATGAAAATAATAGCAAAGGTTTGAATGGAAGCATAAAAATAGGAGGGGAATATTATTTTACGCCAAAAGACATCTTCACACTTTCATACCAATATAGTGCCCGTAGCGATGATCGTAGGCAAGATATGTTTACCACCCAAACCAATGCAATGGGCGACACCCTTGATGCATATACAAAAACTAACCAAAATAAATCAAGCCGGTTTAATCATAACGTTAGCATGAATTATTTGAAAAGATTTACGCAAAAAGGGCAGGAACTATCTTTCGATGCATCGTACAGTTATCGCGATGCCCTCGATAAATCTAATGGAACGCAAGATTTTGATGATTACTATAGCATTTCTCCCGATATATATCAGCGGACCTATTCTCCGAAAATTAATCAGGATTTTAATGCAGCATTAAATTATACACATCCTTTTTCCGATAAAATAAACCTGGAAATTGGGGCGCAATCCACCATCAATTGGACCAATGATAGTACTACATTGGAAAATAAAAACCTTATGTACGATACCGACTTCGTTATTGATACCAATGGAACAAACTTTTTATTATATAATTCACAAACCTATGCCATATATGCTACTTTGGGATGGGCATTTACATCTAAATTTTCGGCATTAATGGGTTTGCGTGGCGAAATTGCCTTATGGGATTTGCAACAAAAAAATGGAGGTAACGACACCTATAACCAGCAATATAATAAACTTTATCCATCTCTACATTTGTCGTATAAATTTAATGATAAACAAAGTATGCAATTGAGTTATAGCCGTCGTATCAATCGTCCTAATATGTGGAATCTTAATCCTTTTAAGGACTATTCTAATCCCGGCGAAATTCGTTTCGGAAATCCGAATTTACAACCCGAGTTTACCAATTCGATAGAAGTCGGTTATAGTCAATTGGTAAATAAGACTAATTTTTATGGTTCCTTATATTATCGAAGAACTAATGATGCAATCAATCGTTTTAGCTTCTTGTGGAACGAAGAAAATGCAGAAGCCTATGGGTTTGAATGGGATGGCGACACAACAGAAAGCCGTATTGCTCGTACAAGCATGAATTTTGCCACAAGTCAAAATTTTGGATCCGAAATAATAATCGACCAGCAAATAACCACATGGTGGAAAGTCAATCTTAGTTTTAATGTCTATCAAAGCATTTTAGATGCTGATGATCAAAAGAAAACGGGCTTTAATTGGAATGCAAAATTCAACTCCAATATGAATTTTGTACACAATATATCCTTGCAGCTATCAGGACAATACAGAGCTCCCTCTGTTACTTTTCAAGGGAAAATGTACGGGTCGTTTTGGATTGATATTGCAGCAAAAAAAGATATTTGGAAGAAAAAAGGAAGTATTTCTGTACGTATAAGCGATGTATTGGGCACAGGACGATTCAAATTTTATTCCGAAGGCACGGGATTTACCTCAAATTCCAATTCTCATCGCTATGCCCCTGTTTTGGTACTTGGATTTAATTATAAAATAAATGAAGATCCAAACAAACAAAGACAACGCAAAAAAACACAAAATTACGATTCTCAGAATGGATTAGATGATATGGATATGTAGTTTTTTTAGTAAAAAAACATTATTTTTCTCAATTTATTTTCTTCATTTTCATATGTTTAATGGTTTTTGTGTAAATAATTTTGTAAAAATATTTGTTAGGAAAGAAAAAGTATGTACCTTTGCACTCCCAAAGTTTGAGGAACACATGTAAAGTGTGGATGGAATAGGGGTTAGGGGCTTTGGGAAATTGCATAAACACGTACATTGACAGAATGAGCCAAGCAGTAGTACATGATGCGAATCATTTACTTTGAAAAAAAAGAGTAAACAATTCCGCTAGGATATTTTTCAATATTTTAGCAAATAACAGTTAGCGATTGTGTCAGGTCAAACAATTATTAGCAAGAAGAGTTTGATCCTGGCTCAGGATGAACGCTAGCGGCAGGCTTAACACATGCAAGTCGAGGGGCAGCGGGAGTAGCAATACTTGCCGGCGACCGGCGCACGGGTGCGTAACGCGTATGCAACCTACCTATTACAGGGGAATAACCCGGAGAAATTCGGACTAATACCCCATGGTACTTAGATATGGCATCATATTTAATTTAAAAATTTATTGGTAATAGATGGGCATGCGTGACATTAGCTAGTTGGTAAGGTAACGGCTTACCAAGGCCACGATGTCTAGGGGTTCTGAGAGGAAGGTCCCCCACACTGGTACTGAGACACGGACCAGACTCCTACGGGAGGCAGCAGTGAGGAATATTGGTCAATGGGCGCAAGCCTGAACCAGCCATGCCGCGTGAAGGAAGACGGCGCTATGCGTTGTAAACTTCTTTTGTATGGGAATAACCGTAGGTTTGCGAACTTACCTGTATGTACCATACGAATAAGCACCGGCTAACTCCGTGCCAGCAGCCGCGGTAATACGGAGGGTGCAAGCGTTATCCGGATTCACTGGGTTTAAAGGGTGCGTAGGCGGGTCTATAAGTCAGCGGTGAAATACCGGAGCTCAACTCCGGAGCTGCCGTTGATACTGTAGGTCTTGAATATAGTTGACGTGGGTGGAATATGTCATGTAGCGGTGAAATGCATAGATATGACATAGAACGCCGATAGGGAAGCCAGCTCACGAAGCTATTATTGACGCTGATGCACGAAAGCGTGGGGATCAAACAGGATTAGATACCCTGGTAGTCCACGCAGTAAACGATGATAACTCGTTGTCGGCGATACAC
>JAVBPN010000025.1:0-7240 GCA_031549585.1 Bacteroidales bacterium | reverse complement strand
GCCAAGCATACGCTTGGCTAAGGTGGCGGAAATGAGTTTTTTATTGGTCATGGGTACGTATCATAAAATGGTGGATTATTATAACGCATTTTATGTAACGAATTAAGTGACTTCTACAATTGCGAGGAGAAACGACGAAGCAATCTCATAATAATAAAAATATTGCTTCGCTCTCGCTCGCAATGACGTTCTAACTTAACTTTTGGAGTTCCTTAGGTACAATATCTGATTTGAATGTCAATTATTTAGGTACATATAAAGGATGTTTTTCATTATATTTACGGATATACATAAACCTGAGTTGCTGTTGTTTCTTTGACCTCAGGCTTGCATATTCGTCATATAATTCCGGATCGGACATCAATACCGCTTCCACATTCTTATTATCATATTCCATCACCTTGCCTGTATTGAAATTAAGCAAAAATTGTCTTGTTTCTGTCGTTCTATACGTAGGCGATCCGTAAGAATAATCATAAGGGCTGTAATACCCATACGGGTAATATCCATATGGGCTGTATCCATAAGAATATGGCGAATTGTAACGGTTAGTATATGAGGTAATAGTAGCAACGAAATGGCATACATTACCTATAATGGTAATCCGGTTAAAATGGCCACCCATTAAAATGTATATAAATCCATTTTTACAATATCCCCATAATTGGCTTGTATTCAATTGTTGGCTGTTTCCCAAGTCATCAAAATAAGTGATGGTAGTTGCTTCGAGAACTTCGTCAAAAAATGTTTTACTTCGGTAGTCTACCGAAGTAACAATACGCGATTTAGGAATTGGGCTATTTTCTTTTACTTGTTCAAAATTCAGGTAAATTCCCTCTTTAAATTTGAAATCTGGTGTATATTTAACTTTATTGGCCATTGAATCAGACTGAGCCAATAAGAAAGATAAAGAGGAAAAATTACATAAAAAGACGATTAAGTATAAGTAACGCTTTTGCATAAATCGGTGATTCATCTGAACCTTTTTACTTGAAATACGTACAAATGTAATGATTTTATTTTGTTATTTTATAATAATTTGATTTTCGTTATTTTGTCTGAAGTAGCGCGTTTTTTATGATATTAATTTTTATTTCTCCGAAAAATAGATTACTATTGTTGCTGAATTTCAGACAAGGGTTGATGCATTTTTATCCCTTAAAATCAAAAAAATATGTACAAAAATCTGATCAATTTTCTTGAAGTCGGGAAAAATAAGGATGCCAGTTGGTTTATCAGGAGCCAAGATATTTTTTTGGGAATATTCTTATTGATCGGAGGAATTATTGTATTGATCGCCGGTATTTTACAAATTATTGAAAAATCTCAGGCTGGATATATTTTGGGCATTATAGGAACAGTAGGCCTGTGCGTTTACTACGTTGCCCGGAAACAAAAAAAGTATTCTCCGCCATTACTTTGGACGGTTGGAATTGTCTATTCTTTATCTGTACTTGCGCTTTTAATTGTTGGATCTAATGGATTTGGAGCTATATTTTGTATCTTCTATCCAATGTTGATCGGTATATTAGGTGGGGCAAAAAGGGGAAACATCGTGTCATCTTTGTTCTTAGTTGTGTATATTGTTGTTGGATTAATATTCAGAAATGAACAATTTGATTTTGCTTTTTTTGCCACGACAATTTTTGCGTCCATAATCATGATGTTGCTTTTTGGCGTTTTATTGACAATGAATGCAAGATTGATGAAGTCAAGCGATTTGAAAATGGCGGATATACAACGGGACTCGCAATCTAAAAACCAATTTATTTCTCAAATATCTTACCAAATCCGGACTCCACTCAATAATATCGTTCTGATTGGCAATATGTTAAATGAGACGCAGTTGACAAGCAAACAGAAAGATTGGTTGGAAACCGTATTGGCTTCTGCGAATAATCTGGTAAACGTTGTAAATTTGATATCATCACAAATTACTTCATCCGACCTATCAGATAGAAAAACGCTTAATATTGCATTTAATCTCCAAACTGTACTGAATAATACCATACAGTTGTTTGTAGGGCAAAGTGATGAATACAACATCGCAATCAAACCAAGAATGCAAGTGCCGGTGAATTTTGACGGTGATCCGATTCAGCTCAAGCAGATATTTTTGACATTGGTAGATGCTATTATTCGGAATAAAAAAGCGAATAAAATTAACATCATCATAACTTATGATGTTAAGCAGGAAACAGAACGTGTATTCAAAGCTAACTTTCAAATCAATGTAAGCGATCATTTAGATTTTGATAGCGTATCTCAAAAGACGTCCGACCCGAATCTGCTGAACTTTTCTATTTCTTCCAAATTGATAGAGTTGGCCGGAGATAAATTGAGGGTTGAATATGGCGACAATAATACAACCAGTTTGAAATTTTCATTAACATTCAACAAAGCAACAGCTCCGATAACTATGTCGCCGGAAAAGGCTGCTGATCTGGTTGAACCTGCATCTCCCGCTCCAGATAGCACTGGTGCTACGCTCGATTTAAAGGATGCCAGTGTATTGTTGGTAGAAGACAATTTGATCAACCAAAAAATAGTGATCCTCAGTATTCAAAAACTGGTGAAAAATATTGATATTGCCAATAACGGGCAAGAAGCATTGGATATGTATCAAACAGACAAAAAATACAATGTTGTTCTGATGGATATACAGATGCCCATTATGGACGGTATTGTTGCTACAAAGAAAATAAGGGAAGTAGAAGGCGAGAAAAAAATAGTTCCGATACCGATTATTGCTATTACAGCCAATGCCCTTGCCGGCGATAGAGAACATTGTTTGGCTGCAGGAATGGATGACTATATAAGCAAACCGTTTCAGGTAGAAGTATTGGTCAATAAAATGAAAGCGTTACTTGCCACCGGCAGTTCGGTGCGGGTTTCTTAATCATTTTGGTTTTATGCATTACATATGTCTTGGTCTTATAAAAAGTTCACTATATTTGTTTTTTTATGCTGCTTATACATGTACGGTGCAGCACAGGATGACCGGATGTGGAGCATGCAATACGGGTTATCCGGTTTGCAATCATATGAATTAATTCCTAAGCCGGACCCCGATGAGATACGTCAATTAGACGAAGAAGCTGCTACGCTTAAAATTGAAACATTTGCTGTAAATATTGTTGTCAACATTACTCCTGCATCGTCAGGACAGTGGGATACCATCCCGGGTAGAGGAATTGTATGGCGGTTGGGAATATGTTCCGAAAACGCGTTTTCGTTAAGCCTTCGGATCGACCATTTTAAAATGCAAAAGGGAATGCGTCTGTTTGTCTACAATTCCCGACAAACAGAGATGTCTGGCCCTTTTGATAATCGTAACAATGGAAATTTTGGCGTATTGCCCGTAAGATCGCTTGCCGGCGATACCATTATTCTTGAATGGGATATCCCAACACATTTACCTCCTAAAGAATTTTTTACCATTACCCATGTCGGTTACGGATATAGGCAACCCGAATTATTTAGTTTATTGAAGGCGGCTGCATCGTGTAATATTGACATCAACTGTGTGGAAGGAAATCATTGGCAACGAGAAAAACGGTCGGTTGTTAAGTTGGAAATAACCAAGGATAACAATCGTGGTATTTCTTATTGTACAGGTGTATTAGTCAATCAAGCTAGTGATAGTATTCGCCCCTATCTATTGACTGCAAACCATTGTATCTCTTCTATAACAGAGGCCATCAATACTGTATTTATATTCGGATATGAGAGAATTACATGCAATGGCCCTATTGCATCTGTTGAAACTATTGGAGGATCAACGTTATTGGCAACCAAAAAGGAATTGGATTTTTCTTTGGTGGAATTATCACAAGCCGCAACGTTGCTTCATAATCCGTATTATGCCGGATGGAATACCTCAACTTCTGCTCCGGCAAGTGCTGTTGGTATACATCACCCACAGGGCGATGTGAAGAAAATATCAATTGAAGACGACCCTTTAGTCAACGGTACCTATGTTAGTAGTGAATTAAACTGCGATCCAAATGCACATTGGCGTGTTTTGAGGTGGGATAAAGGAACTACGGAAAGAGGGTCTTCGGGTAGCCCCATTTTTGATCCCAATCATTACGTTGTTGGGACACTCACAGGTGGCGATGCCAATTGTACTAATCCGGTCAATGACTATTATGCAAAATTTGCGCTTCAATGGGATAAGTATAATACTGACTCCAGCTTATATTTGAAATGCTGGCTAAATCCGGACGATAAGCCAATCACTTCATTAGACGGATACGACCCTTTTGCCGGATTTAACGGCGAATGTGATACGATTGGACATATCGGCAATAATGAGCAAATTACCTTGTTGCCGTCTATGCAGTGGGGATATATTAGTGGACATAATGATAAGTATTGGACTGGATTTGCGGAAAAGTTTGAAAATGACACAATTGTGTCTATCATCGGTTTAGTGGTTGATGTTGCCAAAGTATATAGCCATAATTCGATTGTGGATTTTACTATTTGGACAGGCACTGATTATCCGGTCACTCCTGTATATAGAAAGCAAGTAATTGTGACTCCGGAATATGAAAATTATGCCATGCACATATATTTTGATAAAGCGGTTCAAATAAGGGGGAATTACTTTGTGGGATTTACTATTGACTATAATCCGGTAGATACTTTTGCCATATACCAATCAGCAGAACGCCAATATCCCGGTTTGTCAAATATGTACATAGAAGACGGCGGGTCGTGGAGATCGTTGTTAAAAGACGTACCACCCTTGTATTCATCTCTGGCTATCAAAGTGATGGGTCAATTCGGACGACAACAAGTACAAAAAGATGTAGCTCCTGAAAAGCAACTTAAAATGCTTTTTGAACCATTTGGTAATATTGTATATATCTATGCAAATGATTTCAACGAATCTGTAATTGTTGATTGTTTTGATGCATCAGGTAAGAAAATGCCGGTACATGAAATCGGGCGTTCTATGGCCATGCTTGGCGAGAATACTTATTTACAGATAGAAATAGATGTAAACAACCTTGCTTATGGCATGTATATCATCAGAGTGCGGGATAGTAAACATGTACAGTCCGGTAAATTTGTCAAACTTTGATAAATTGTTAAAAAAACGGATTATGAACACGCTTTTTGATGCAGAATAGGGGCACGAGGTTGAAAATAGGTGTTATTGCATTGCCTGTCTGCTGGATTGGCAGGTATTATTGAAACAATTGTTCGCCTGTGGCGTATGAAATTGTACGTTAAATTTGTCCATTTGAGCTAAATAGTTTTGCTTGTCAATATGTATACTAATTATTGTAATTCGCATAAACGTTTTATTTTAAATAATTTACAAATGTTTATATCTTATAAAAAATAATTTTGTAAAAAAAATAACATTTTAATGAACTTTTTCGTTAGAAGATTGTTACCCAAAATGTGGCGTTGCTATTAAATATTATTAACCCATTACGTATATGAGTGATTCTGAGTTCAACAATCAATTAATTCTCATGGGAGAACAATTGAATCGTTATGCGCTTCGGTTGACTGCTAATAAAGATGATGCAAAAGACTTGTTGCAAGACACTTTTTTGAAAGCATTCACGCATCGTCATCAATTTGAGGAATCGACTAATTTAAAGGCGTGGGTACATACGATTATGAAAAACACGTTCATCAACAATTACCGCAAGAACGTGAGGCAAAATACAACATTCGATAATACTGTTGATTTAGTCTTATTGAATAGGAACAAAGATATTTTCAACAATGATCCCGACTCGATATTTAGTGAAAAAGAAATACATCAAGCTATCAATCGGTTGGATGACCATCTGAGAGTCCCATTTGTGATGTGTTTCTCAGGTTATTCATACGATGAGGTTGCCAAAAGCCTTCGTATTAAAACCGGAACGGTAAGAAGTAGGTTGTTTTTCGCCCGCAAGCGGCTGATGAAAATGTTGCGCGAAAAAAATTAATCGAGAATATTGTTCTTGTACCTAATAGGTATTGTTTTCCTGTTAGGTTTCATTTACATAAAATCACTATTGGTAATTGTTTTTTGCCTCTGTCAGGACGTTATCCTGACAGAGGTGTGATATGATCAAACTCTTTTTTGAAAAAGAACTAACATATCCCTTGTCGGTTATTTCTCAAAATGATTTACATTGGTTAATACTCTATCAAAGAAAAAATAGATCTTACATTAATCATTTGATGTAAAATTTTTCCATATACTTTTTCTTACCAATTAACTCTCGCTCTATACAATTTACCATCACAATCAAGGTCACCATCGCCATAACAATATCCATCGCCCACTTCACCTTGTGTCAAAGCGTCTATATTATGTAAAACCATTTGATTGTCCATAGTTTGATTAACGGTCAAATTGACATGTAGTGTCGCCATACATATACATACGAAAAAAAACATAACGCCCAATAAAAGTCTTAGTTTTTTCATGGTTATTATATTAATAGGGTTTAATAATACGACAAAGATAAAATAAAACAGGCATTGTTTATATGTTTTTGCTTATTTTTTGTAATATTCTGAAAATAATTCTAATTTTGTCATTACAAATACTATTTCTTATTAACATGAAGAAAATTTATGCTAAATATATCGGCACAGTTGCTTTGATTGTTTTACTTATACTGCAGACAGTTTGGGTGAACAGATTGTATCGTTTGTCCTTGTCAAATTGTCGTCAAACAATGGATCAATGCCTAGTACAAGCGACTGATATAGAATTAAATGATCGTTTATTATCTCTCGGAGATCAATTTACAAAGAAATTTGTACCCTATAAAGATACGGTAACATTCGTCACACAAAAAATCGAAACGTCAGATACTGTTTTTAGTGTTCGCATCAATAAAAATGACCCAACTGCTTCGTTCAAACTTCATCAATATGTGCTGAATGATTTTCTCCCTATGGATGTGAAGACGGTCGATATTCTCTTCCGCCGCTGTATGAATGAACATTCTTTTCCGGTAAAAGAGAGTTATATTGAACTCATCAATCTGAAAAAGAACATCGTTGTCAGTTCCGATGCACCGGAAGAAAAACCATCCGGGTATGTAGAGTCGAGCACTATTGCCCTTGATATTATCAATACCATTGGCGTAAGAGCATCTGTGGATGTTGATGTTTTGATTATTATCAAGCCTTTTTTGACTTATTTGATCATTACAATCATTTTGACCTTGATTGAATTGTGCTGCATTGTTTGGTTGGTGCGGACTATTTA
>JAVBPN010000068.1:0-9178 GCA_031549585.1 Bacteroidales bacterium | reverse complement strand
AGACACACCAATAGGTACAGGCGAATGGCTCGACCTGGCAGGATTAATTGCTCCCAAAACCGTGGTGGAACAGCTATTGAATGATATAGAAATTGGTAAAATAGATAAGTTGGATGATATTGCCAAATCATTCCAAAGCATGCATAAATTCTATTACACTTATGAATGGACTTGGGCAATCGACATGATTCAGGAACGGTTTGAAAAACCTATCGATAAAATCACAGCCCGTGATGTCGTCAAATTTGTTGAAATATGGAGAGAAAGCGTCGTGTCTCTTGATTGGATGTTGTATGCCGACGCAAAAAAAGAATTTACCTTATCATCAAAAACCGGATTTGGGATTGACGGAGGCGAATACGACCGGAATCTTGATTTTGAACAAGTGCGTGGTGAATTTGAGCAAAATGCTTTTGTAAAAGAAATTTTAGATCATATCCGCAGAAAAACAGAATTGGGCAATGAATTAATTACCCGGTTGCAGCCATTGTTGTAGTACTATTTTTCTAAAAACATATGCCCTGGCAGTATTCATTGCTAGGGCATCGTTATTTATATGAACATCGCTAGCATACAGGCGAAGCAAATTTTCAACTTTCCATTTTCAATTCTTCATTCAAATCTAACCCCATTCTTTGGGTCATCAATTTTTCAATAGCCAACCGGATGGATTCGTGATGAATGTCGCCAATCACTTCTCCGGCAAAAGCATGAAGGAGAATTTTTCGCGCTTCGTCTTTACTAATGCCCCGCGAACGAAGATAAAATAAAGCCTCTTCATCCAATTGGCCAACTGTCGCTCCATGGCTACATTTCACATCATCCGCATAAATTTCCAATTGGGGACGGATATTCATTTTTGCTTTCGGATTGAGCAAGATATTATTGCTCTTTTGGTATGCCAACGTTTTCTGCGCGTCTTTGGCTACAATGATTCTGCCTGTAAAAGCGCCAGTGGATTCATCAGCCAATATATGCTTAAACAGCTGGTTACTATGGCAATCAGGGTGGGCATGAGTAATTTGTACTTGATGATCAATATGTTCAGCATGTTGTGTGTACGACAACCCTTCTGCTATGTGCTCAGATTTCTGTCCACCAAGAACTGCCGTCAAGTTATTACGTATGGTTCCTCCTTTTATCGAAAAATAATGTGTTTTGACTTTGCTGGAAGCTTTTTGATCCACTGTCGTATGGGAAATCAAAGAACATGACTCATGTACATCTTGCAATTTGGTTATATTCAATGAAGAATTCTCCCCGCATACGACCTCCGTAGCATCATTGCATACAAAGCTATGTTCGCCTGATAAAGTATAGTCGCAAATAAGCAAATCGGCGGAGCTACCTGCTTCCATCAAAACCAGATTGCGCGGTTGAATCAACGAATGATTACCACTCAATAAATTAATGATTTGGATTGGTTTGGCCGGTTTACAATTTGCCGGAACGAAAAGAAAGAAGCCGCCTTCAGACAACATGGTATTCAGATTAACCAGAAAATCTTCAGATGACCGATAATTTTCAAAAAAAGTACGGAATAAATGCCCAAACCGTTTGACAGCATGTACCAAACTTCCCAAGATAACTCCTCCTTGCAATTCATGAACAGGCTCGTTATTTAGACTATACCCATTAACCAAAATAACACTATATGAATCAATATCAGGAATATCGCTATCCAATATTTCCGAGACCATTGATGAAGGGAAATCGTTTCGTGTAAGGCGAGAAATAGTTTTATTTTCCAGCAACGGGGCAATTTGCGTATACTTGTATTTTTCTTCGTTTATCGAACAAGAGTCATTCAAAAGCCATTCCTTAGCTTTCTCTTTGATGTCAAGCATAAAATCAGGCCAATCTTCAAATTGGTTCTTGGAATATTGTCCGATCAAGTTTTTGATACTATTCATTGGATGTCAAGTTTTTAAATCGGACGTTACTTGGCAAGCCATTCATATCCTTTAGTTTCAAGTTCAAGAGCCAATTCTTTTCCTCCTGTTTTTACAATACGACCATCGACCATCACATGCACAAAATCAGGCACAATATAGTTGAGCAACCGCTGATAATGAGTAATAACAATGGATGCATTATCAGGCTTTCTCAAAGAGTTAACACCATTGGCCACAATCCTAAGCGCATCAATGTCCAAGCCGCTATCTGTTTCGTCAAGGATTGCTAAGCGGGGTTCGAGCATGGCCATTTGGAATATTTCGTTGCGTTTCTTTTCGCCTCCCGAAAATCCTTCATTGACCGATCGGCTGATGAGCGACGCATCTAATTCGACCAATGCCGCTTTTTCACGCATCAATTTCAAAAAAGCAGATGCGGAAATAGGGTCTAAACCTTTATATTTTCGTTGTTCATTGATTGACAACCGCATAAAGTTGGCCATACTGACACCCGGAATTTCAACCGGATATTGAAAACTCAGAAATAACCCTTTTCTTGCCCTATCTTCGGGAGCCATGTCCAACAGGTTTACCTCGTCAAAAAAAACTTCTCCTTTGGTGACTTCATAATTTTCCCGTCCAGATAAAACAGCGGCCAAAGTGCTCTTTCCTGCGCCCTTGGGCCCCATAATTGCATGTATTTCACCCTCATTGACTTGTAGATTGAATCCTTTGAGTATCTCATTGCCTTGTATAGAGGCATGTAAATTCTTAATCGATAACATATTATTGTTTCTATTCTTGTTTAAAAACAGTCGTTCGGCACGAATTGTTTCTTTTGCAAAGATATACTTTCTCCGGTATTCTACATTTCTCCATGTGATTAGGCAGAGCAAATGCCCCTTCTGATTTAATACTGAAAAGGTCGATACAAAGTAATTTCAATGATCTATATTTGTCATTGGAATAGATGCATTTTTGTATGCAAGCAAAAAAATAAAATTATTTTGTAATAGCCAATAAATATGTAAATTTGCAACTTTTTAGTATATTTGTATATCATTTAAAATTCAATTAATAAATCATTTATGATCATTGTCCCTATTAAAGAAGGCGAGAACATTGAAAAGGCGCTGAAAAAGTTTAAAAGAAAGTTTGAAAAAACAGGAACCGTCAAAGAAATAAGAGCGCGTCAGGCTTTTGAAAAACCTTCCATCAAAAAGAGAGAAATGCGCCGTCATGCAGTATATGTACAACAAAAATTTCAATCACTAGATTAAAATAATTATGGTATGGACAATATTGAATCGTATTTACAATATCTGGAATACGAAAAGCGATATTCTGTTCATACGTTAACAGGATACGGCACCGACCTATCCAAATTCACAGCATTTTTACAGGAAAACAGCCGAACTGATCAAGACGCTGATTTTCGGATTGTTCGTCGTTGGATTGTTTCATTGGTTGCGAATGGAAACACTCCGCGAACTGTCAATCGTAAGATTGCAACATTACGGTCATATTTTAGCTTTTTGATGAAAAAAGGGTTGATATCTATCAATCCAATGGAGAAAGTCACCTCGTTGAAATGTGATAAAAATCTGCCCACATACGTAGTTTCTGAAAAAATGGACGCCCTCTTGGATGAAGAGCCTGATAAAACATGCTTTTCAGAGGTTCGTGATCTGATGGTTTTAGAGTTCTTGTACATGACAGGTGTTCGGCTGTCCGAATTGATCCACTTAAAAGAAAGCGATGTGGACATGACAGGGATGACAATTAAAGTATTAGGCAAAAGAAATAAGGAACGCATTGTGCCGCTTACTGCATTATTCTGTAAAGCGCTTCAAGAGTACATTTCATTAAAAAATGCAACATTCCCCGGCACGAATTTGTTATTTATTTTAGATTCGGGCAAACCATTGTATGAACGTTGGGTGCATCGATTGACGACAAAAAGCTTAGGAAGAGTAACCACAATGAAGAAACGAAGCCCACATGTTTTGCGCCATAGTTTCGCTACCAATATTCTGGATCGTGGCGCGGACTTAAATGCCATTAAAGAATTATTGGGGCATTCAAATCTGGCTGCAACGCAGGTATACACCCATAACAGTTTGAGACGAATAAAATCAGTATATAAACAAGCCCATCCCAGGGCATAAATTGTATGTTATGATGGATATTAAAGTAAACCCGGTACGTTTTGACGCAGATCATAAATTGATCGATCATGTCAACAAGAAAGTGAATAAGTTGGGGCAATTTTATGACGGTATTATTGGCGCAGAAGTATTTCTTCGCTTAGAAAATGTACAAGGAGATGACAACAAAACGGCGGAAATCAAACTATTGATTCCGGGCAACGATTTGTTTGTAAAGAAACAAGCCAAAACATTTGAAGAAGCGGTTAATAAATCTATAGAAACCTTGCACCTTCAAGTGACTAAATACAAAGAAAAACTTCGGAATCAATAGGAGTTGTATTTTTGGCAAAAATAAAAGGAGGTGTCTCAAAAGTAGACACCTCCTTTTTTATGACAATAACAATAGAGGGCTGTCTCAAAAGCATTCCCGAGCGGAATTACAAATTCCGCTCAACGCTATTCGATCAGATTACAAATTATTACGTTTGGCTGAATTTGCAATTAGCTGAGCTTTGGTTCAGCCACGATTTTCGACTTTTGAGACAGCCTCTTCACTATATATTTGCATCTGTTAATCGAAGAAATCTTTATCTTCTTCAGATAAGTATTTTTTTGCGGCATTAATATTGAATGTCACTCCCAAGCCAGGTCTGTCCCATACTTCAACAAGTCCATTTTTTACTATCGGGTTGGGTAATCCTTCAATTATTTCATACCACCATTCTTCGCGTGGAGAAGGATATTCAAATGCAATTAAATTTTCAGGCATTGTCGCTCCAACCATTACGTGTGTTGCTAATCCTATCAGGCCGTTGAAAACCCCATGAGGAGCCATCGCAATACCATGAAGATCGGCATACTCGGCTATCCACTTTAATTCAGCCATTCCTCCAACATCTGCAGGATCGGGACCGATCACTCTTACCGCATTTTTTTCGATCAATTCCCGGAAATTCTGACGAAGGTAAATCTGCTCGCCAGTGTGTATTGGCGTCGTAGTGCTTCTAGTCAGTTCAAGATAGTCGTCAGCCATAACGTATGGGGTATAGTCGCCGGTTAATGGATCTTCTAGCCAAATCAGGTTAAAAGGTTCAAGTAAATTTGCAAGCCTGATAGCATCACCAAGCAAATATCCCGGGCCGCAATCAAGCGCAAGGCCAATCCTATCGCCTAATCCTTCTTTTATAGCAGCTACGCGTTCAACAATCATCTTAAGTCCGTAGTCGCTTATTGGGCCGCGTCTGGACTGGGCTAGTTCTCTTCGACTTTGTGAACGGTTTGTGGTGCCATATGAGAATCCAGGAGTACTTGCATAACCGGCATGAAATCCCACTGCTACTTTGATAATAGTAAAACCCGGTTCAAGGTTTTTTATTTTAACTGCCCAATCATGAAAATCTTTTGGCGCAGAGCCAGTTCTTTCTGCATTCCAAACATAGTTACTTGTTGCGGTATTATAGCAACGAACGTTGTCACGTACTTTGCCTCCCATAAGTTTATATACCGGTAAATTAGCGGCTTTCCCGGCAATATCCCAGAGAGCAAATTCAATAGCGCTAACAGATGATCCCCATGGCTTGAAACTTCCTGCCCGGCGAATTTTCATAAGACATCTCTCAACGTTTGTCGGATCTTCACCAACAAGAAAATCTTTGTAATAAAGGATATGGGGCTTAAGGTATGGTTTTGTAGTTTCAGCCTGCCCGTAACCATCTATGCCTGCATCGGTAACTACCCTGACAACAGGACTATTACCTATTACGGCCACTTTAATATCCGTAATCTTAATTTTCGCGTTTTGCAACGGTTTTGTTAAAGATTGACCGTTGGTATCATACATGGAGCCTGTTCCTAAAAGACCTGCACCCAACCCGCCCATAGAGGCGGTCTTAATGAAATCTCTACGATTACTTTTCGATTTTTTTAATGTACTGCTCATGGTAATGAATAATTAATAGTATTGTTAAACTGATATGGATTTACAAAATAGTTTATTGGAAAACCTGCATTTCAATTCTGTGTTTTCATTCGAAAATTATATGGTAGCCTTTTAACGAAAAAATCCCAAAGTCATTGGATTATGTCTTTGGGATTCTATATCTGGATTATTCTTCTATCACCTGCAGTTTATTGCCTGTATCTTCCACGATTTTTTTAAGCCACCATTCAGGATAACCCGGTTGAGCTGGCGCTTCAGATGTTGTATGATATTGATTCGGCACAAACTTTCCGCCTTTTTCTTTCTTGACATTTCCGTCAATGAATTTGACCAATAAATATTGACTCAATTGTTTCCAACGTTGAAAAGTCGATTCTGCCTGCTTGCCAGAATATTCCGTTAAATATTTTTGCGCCTTTTTCGGATTCTTTTTGTATAAAGCCAATGCTTCGGCATCCACACGGGCTATATCTTTAATATAACCATCTTCGATTTCATGCATCACACGGCAAACATCGGCAGACATTATATCATACCTTAAATAAGTAAAGTTGGCAACCTGGTTGAATAACCAAAAAGCAGATGTTTCAGAATATTCAAGCATATGGCCATTTCCAACGGCAAATACCTGCGGTATTTTATTAATACTGCAATACATCGGCGTCAATGCCGAAGTTGCAGCATCATCCACGCCAAACCAAAATATACCACCAATCATATCAGGCAACCATGAACGAGCCTGACCGACAAACCAAAAACCGGTTTGTTGGGTTGCGGTTGCCCGCTCATTCAGATATTCCTTGCCGTTAGCTTCCCATGTGAGTGGACGCCAACGATAAGGCAATCCGTGTGGCCCAGCCCCAATATCCTTGCGCATATCTAATTCCGTTCCTTCCAAATGATCACGCATGCCATTCATCACATCTTTAGCGGCTATTTTTCTATCCGGCTTGATCCACAATGGCATACGGTTTTTTAAATTTTCGCCTTTCGCATAATCAAGATATTGCGACATCCCTTTGTCGTAATTTTTGAAGAATGACCATACCCGCACCTCGCAAAAACGTGCAGCTTCAAAATCAACCGGACAATAAGTATCAGAGAAACTGAAACGATCATCATCTCCGGAATACCAGCCTTTTGCCCGGGCATAAGAAATTACATCTTTAGAATAAAGGCAATTTTCTGGATCATTTTTGGGGAATGTAGTAATACGAGCATGATTGGCATGCGCACAAATATAACCATCAGGAATACGCTGAGCAACCCATAATGCACCTTTACCGCCTGTTCCTTTGCCAACCATTTCCAATATCCAGGCCTCATTTTTATCAACAATGCTGAATGATTCGCCAGCACTATAAAATCCGTATTGTTCTGCCAATGAAGTCATCACTCCTACGGCCTCGCGGGCAGTTTTGGAACGCTGCAATGCAATGTAAATCAAGCTTCCATAATCAATAATTCCGGTAGTGTCCACTAATTCAGGACGCCCGCCAAAAGTTGTTTCTCCAATGACTACTTGATGCTCATTCATGTTGCCAACCACCGAATAGGTCTGCGATACTTCCGGTATAGCTCCAAGCGGTTTTCCCGAATCCCAATCAACAATTTGACGCATTGCGCCTGCTTTATGTTTGGCAGCGGGGAAGTAATACAATTCTCCGTAAAGTGTATGCGAATCTGCCGAATAAGAAAGCATCACAGAACCATCGACAGATGCCCCTTTGGTAATAATAAAATTGGTACACGCTTCTGTCAACGATCTACTCAAGAGTAGAATACAACATACAACAATTATTTTTCTGGTCACGTTCTTATTCGTTTTTCTGGTTAATCCAATTCATCAAAATTAGAGAATCGGTGTACACATAAAATAGATGTTTTTTCAGGGTTGGTAATTAATATCTGTTCTCTAAATCCATACAAATATTTACTCAAAGAGGATGCCTTTTCCATTTGTATCAGAATCATATCGGCATTTACCTCTTTGGAAACACGAAGAATATCATCCGCTTTATTCTTTGTTTTATCGTGTGTGATGAAATTGACATTGATATTTTGATCTTTCAATACTTTCTCCATTAATTTCAGGTTGTCGGCCATCACTTTTGCTTTTTGTGTTCCCTTCCCCGATGGTGTCATAATATGCATGGTTGCATTGGGATAAAATCGGTGGAAAAACACAACCCGTTTTAACTTATTATTATGCTCATTCAAAAAATTGATTGGGAAAAGAATGTTATGCAATTCCGTATCTTGAGGCGGCGCCTGAATAACAAGAAAAGGAATAAGTGTTCCGGAAAGTATTTTAATGGTACGAATACCGGTATAACGACTTAATCCTCTTATAGTACCGGTCTTTAGAACAACCAACGTCGGATTTAATTCTAAAGCAACTTCTTTGATCACGACATGAGGACGCCCCACACGAATCAAAACTTCCGGACGTATGCCATAATTATCAACACAATCACCAGCAACAAAGCTCAATTTTTTTTCAGCAGCTTTTACTTCACTTTCTTTAGATACAACGTTTAATAACGCCAATCGTTGTTTCATGGATTTTGCCATTAATGCACCATGTTCCAACGCCTGATAAGACAAAGGCGAAAAATCGCAAGGGACAAGAATTAAATTTTGATTTACAGGTTCCATAATAATAATTCAATTATTGAATAGCAAAAAAGTAATCTTTTAAGGTTCAAAAATAGCATTTATTTTAATTGATGATGCAGATCAAATATTTTTTTGAAATGACCAATAATACACACAAAATAATACTGAAAATCAAAAAATTACATCATATTGATTCTCATCAGGCAAGCATCACAGTCAAATTCAAGGCGGTATGTATGATTTTTATCGCAAAGCATCAAAGGTTCTTTCCACAAACGCAAAGGTTTTTGCCGGCGTGGGCATTGATCATATTGATATTTAATACAATGCTTTGTTGTCATCAATACTTTTCCTTTATGGCCGGATTGCAATTCAAAAGCAGTTTCCTGAGGCTGGATACCGTGTTGTTCATAAAAAGCCTTTGCTTGCTTGTTGGCGATATTTAAACGAAAATCATTGACACCATCCGGGTATGAGTGAGTGGATGTTTTCACCAGATTATTTTCCTGTTGACAACGATATTTTTCTATCCGGTAATTCTCTAAGTTAATTATTGCTGCCCGCCTTAATTCGTT
>JAVBPN010000227.1:0-11353 GCA_031549585.1 Bacteroidales bacterium | reverse complement strand
TTGCACCGAAGCAATCTCACCGAAGATGATCCTGTCGTTCCCACAGCTGCTTGCATTTGTCCATCAGTGGTCAAGTACCTGTATCAATCCTTCTTTAGATATTTCATAAAAACCACTTTCCACCTCCGTAGGTGCTTCTTGATGGTCAGCACCTTCCGACACTGAATACTTGTATTTATTATCAGCTACCTTTTCAAAGCTAAAATAACCGTAAAAACTTTGAGCGCAAAGTACATCAAGTTTTTTATCCAATACATATATCTGATAAGTTTCGCTGCCACTACCTTCTGCTCCACCCCAATAGTTTAAAATGCAGTGATAATAACCATATGGTTTATCCACTAATGTAAAATGATGAGAGCCTGATTCATAATCCCAAGGTGCTGTTGGCATTTTTTTCTGTTGGTTTTTATCAATTGCCTGTGTCCACAATGACCAGTGTAATAAAGCTCCACGACCCGAATTATCCGATTTCATCAGATATTCGTTCAAAAAAAGTTGCTGAAACGATTTCCTTGTTAAGCCTGCATTTAATTTTTCGTATCTCACTAATGTATCAATAAACGCCTTTTCATCAAATGTCATCACAATACTATCTAAAGATGAATACTTGGGCGAATACCATTTTTTAAGAATAAAATAATCTCGTAGAAGTGTATCTTGGAAAATGTATCCTTTTCTTGCAAACAATTCATTGCGAACCAGTCTGATTTCGCTTGACAAATTATACGGTAAAATATTTTCAAATAGATGACCACGATTTTCCTTCTGAAACGATAAAAGAATATCTAAATCTAAAATATTCAACGTATCAAATGGTGAAACAGTTTTATTGACACTCGAAACTGTGACATTTTCAGCAACCATTATTATGGGATGTGCCATTTGTGTTGATTTTTTACGGTCTTTGCAGGAAGCAAAAAACATAATTATTCCTATAAGTAAAATCTCTACAATATTTTTCATTACGACATTCAGCGTATTAATGCTAACATTATCATTTCATTCAAGCGACTGATTCAACACCACACAAATACAATTTTCGCGAAATATTGTCTTTCTGCACCGCGCTGTCGGGTTTGCAACCAATTTTGAGATTGCTTCACCCTTCGGGTTCGCAATGACGAAACAATTCCGTTTGTCCATATGTGTCATTAATTATTGGAATCCACTTAAGGGTTATTAAACAGCCATTGAGCTAAAGCTAAATCTTTAGGAGTAGTTATTTTGATATTACGTTCATCTCCTTCTGTCAAATGTATCTGATGCCCGGAGTATTCCATGACAGAAGCATCATCTGTAAACTCTGGAGAATAATCCTGTTGATAAGCATTTTTTAATTCCTCCAAATCAAACACTTGAGGAGTCTGCACCAATCTTAATTTACTACGGTCGATAATTGTACTTTTATTTTCCATGACCTCACGTACAGAATCAACCACACCGATCACAGGAACGGAATTGCCATACTCCATCGCCTCTTGAAAGCAACGAGCAATTAACTGTTGACTAGCCAACGGACGGACACCATCGTGAACCGCTACGAGCCCACCACCATCCGAAAATAAATTAAGAGCATTTTTAACAGAATGAAAACGAGTAGCCCCACCTTTTGCTATTTGATGTGGTGTTCTATATTGATATTGTCTACACAATTCTTGCCACAACCCAATATTCTGTCCGGCAAGCGCCACGACAATAGATATACTTGCATCATAACGGGCAAAAGCATCAATACTATGCATTAAAATAGGCTTTCCATACAAAGGAATAAATTGTTTCGGAGTGTCGGAACACATTCTACTTCCTGATCCTCCGGCCACAATTACTGCATGACATAAACTTTTCTTCATCAAACTATTTATAGAAATAAATTAAATTTTATCCTTCAAAATAAAGCGATAAAAATAGTGAATCCCTTTATAAAAGACAAAAAGGGCTTACCCAAACACGGATAAGCCCTCTTTGATAATAAATTCGTTATATCTTTAGAAACGGAAATTGACACCTACACGAAATCCTAAGCTGCTCAAACCGCTTACATCAATAGCAGAATTTCCGCTCTTGTTGGTTGCATAATCATAGAAAACGGCAAAGTGAAATCCCACCGAGCTCGGTAAAATCATGACGCCTAATTCGGGCAATACAGTAAAACCCCAATTTTCGTCATAATCTTCAAATATATTATAATACCTACGCATAGTACTATAATTAGCTCCCAATTTCACACCAATATAAGGGTCAATGATTCCGCCGTTGGATAAGAAATGATACCGGGCAGAAGCACCAAACGGAAGTTCATAAGTGGTATGATACTGGTCTAAAGTAACCGCACCCTTGTTTTGTCCTGCATCGTTGGACAATTGATAAGTTTGACGATCCTTATATTCAATAAAAGTTTGCCATGATATAAATCCACCAATTGCTATTTGATTCGTAACAAAATAATGAGCTTCAAAATTAGCTCCCCAACCGCTGGAGGCATCAGCAAACGGGCTTCCAAGAGGTATGCCTATTTGCCAATGGCCTGAAAAATCGCCACGTCCTTGCCTATCCCCACCTTCTTGGGCATTAGCATTCATCTGCCATCCGCACATCATTGTTATACACAGAATGGATAATATTTTAGTTTTCATAATGGTTATCTTTTTATAAATTAAACACATAGATTGTTTATTAAATTATTTCAGATATGGCGATTGTGCGAACGCTTGATCAATAGCTTCATATTCATAATCTGCATCATATCCGGTACCAAGCATCCCTGTAATAAAAGCTGTCCACCTTCTCGGCAATGTTTGAGTAGAAGCAGCTGCTGTCAGGTCTACTAGTTCAATAAACGTAGAACCAATGCTATATTGATAACCGCTTACATAAGGATAGTATGGATAATACGGATAGTACGGATACCAATCATACCACCACCAATAATCTGGGTAATAATACCACCACGGGTCATAATAATTAATAACGGTTGTGGTATTTTGCAAAGTGGTAACACCAACTGCATATGCAGCATTTGGCTTTCCATTGGCATCTCTCGACTTATCCAATGTATAACCATAGGCCTGCATGGCCGTATTAATCCTTGCAATCACTTCATTACTCCATTGCTTGTTGTATATCATGGTATCGACGTCAGATATCACATGTATGGAGTCAGATAAATAATAGGTTTTTGTCGCAGTACTAAAATTCCATGCGACATCTCGATTGGTCTTAACGATAAAATCCTCGTCCAATTTCGAGAAATCCGGATCTTTCTCACATGAAGCCCATGCAAAAGCTCCAAGAAATAAAAGAAAAAATACTTTTTTCATATCATTTGATTTTTTTACATTAAAGAATTGTTGATTGTTCCTTGACAAAATAAACAGTAGCAAAAAATATTTGTTCAATAGCATGTAAAAAAACATATATCATTGAAGGTTATCAAGAAGATTTTCAACGCCAAAGCAAACATAAGAAAAATGATACACATCCAATGAAATGAACAAAATCAAGTGAAATCTGTATCACGGCAGGACAATCATTCACTCAAGAATTATTTTTTTTCGTAACTTCGCACCCGCAAAATCCGGAAATCCTTCTTTTATGTTTTTATCCGGTAAGCCTTAAAAAGCCTTTTATATAAAACTATTCGGATGTATCAAATAACTAGAAAAGAATTTTTATCTGAACACGTTTTCCTGATGGAAGTGGAAGCGCCACGTATTGCCAAAAGCAGAAAAGCAGGCCATTTTGTCATCCTTCGTTTGGGTGAGAACGGCGAACGTATTCCGCTTACCATTGCCGATGCGAATATCGATGCTGGAACCATTACATTGATTGTTCAAAGGGTTGGTTGCACATCTGCCAAACTGTCCAAATTGAACAAAGGTGACTTTATTCACGATTTGGTTGGCCCGTTGGGAAATGCAACACATATTGAAAAGGTAGGAACTGTACTATGTGCCGGAGGAGGTGTTGGTATAGCTCCTTTATTCCCCATTGTACAAGCTTTTAAGCGAGCCGGAAACAGAGTTATTACCGTATTAGCCGCACGTACTGCCGAATTATTGATCCTTGAAAAAGAAATGCAGGAATTTTCGGATGAATTAATTGTGATGACAGACGACGGATCACGAGGAACTCAAGGATTGGTCACTAAGGGAATGGAAGATGTTATCCAACGGGAAAAAGTCAATCAAGCCATTGTCATTGGGCCGGCCATCATGATGAAATTCGCGGCCATGACCACAAAAAAATACAATATCCCAACTATGGCCAGCCTCAACACCATAATGGTTGACGGAACCGGAATGTGCGGAGCTTGCCGGTGCACAGTTGGCGACAAAACAAAATTTGTATGTGTTGATGGACCTGAATTTGATGCACACCAAGTCAATTTCGATGAAATGATGCAACGATTGGGCGCATATAAAGATGAAGAGGTAGCTGCATATCAACATTACATGCAGCAAGAACAAAATAATTGATTGAATAAGCAATCCGGAACAAGGAAAAACAATGAGCACAACATCAGAATATTTAAAAACGGAACGTAGTCAACCTTGGAGGGAAGAGTTGCGCAAATCAGTTAAAAACGCAGACAGAACCAAGCGTGAACGGGTGTCTATGCCGGAGCAAGACCCCATTATCCGTGCAACCAATTACTTGGAAGTCAATCAAGGGCTCAGCGAAGAACAAGCTCTTAATGAGGCTGTTCGATGCCTCGATTGTCCTGAACCTACATGTATTACCGGATGTCCGGTGAACATCAACATCCCAAAATTTGTTAAGTACATCGAAGCGTCGCGTTTTATCGACGCAGCCAAAACATTAAAAGAAACCAATGCGCTTCCGGCAGTTTGCGGCCGCGTATGTCCGCAAGAAATACAATGCGAATCGCAATGTTTCTATACGTTGAAACTTAAAAAACTGGCAGTTGCGATTGGGCATTTGGAACGTTTTGCAGCCGATTACGAACGCAATACAGGCAATATATCAGTGCCTGAAATTGCAAAACGAAACGGAATCAAGGTAGCTGTGATTGGTTCTGGACCTGCCGGCTTGGCTGCCGCAGGTGATTTGGTCAAATTCGGATACGATGTAACTGTATTTGAAGCCTTACACGAAATAGGCGGCGTATTGAAATATGGCATTCCTGAATTCAGGTTGCCCAATAACATCGTGGATGTTGAAATCGAAAATTTGCGCAAAATGGGCGTACATTTTGAATCGAATTTTATCGTAGGCAAAACATCAGGGTTTGATGATTTAAGGGCTGAAGGATACAAGTCATTCTTCATTGGTAGTGGAGCAGGATTGCCCAACTTCATGAATATTCCCGGTGAGAACTATATCGGCATCTTCTCGTCAAATGAATACCTGACACGTATAAATTTGATGAATGCAGCCAGCACAGAATCTGATACGCCCGTGTTGAGTGGAAAAAACGTTGCAGTGATTGGTGGCGGTAACACAGCCATGGACAGCGTGCGGACAGCCAAACGCTTGGGGGCTGCACGTGCAATGATTATCTACCGGCGTTCGATGGACGAAATGCCGGCTCGAAAAGAAGAAATTCATCATGCACAGGAAGAAGGAATAGAATTTATGTGTTTGCACAATCCGGTAGAATATTTGGCCGACAAACAAGGCCGGGTCAACCAAGTAAGAGTGCAAAAAATGGAACTTGGTGAACCCGATGCTTCGGGGCGTCGCAGGCCAATAGTTATCGACGGATCTGAATTTTTGATTGACGTGGATACGGTTGTTGTTAGTATTGGAGTATCTCCAAATCCACTTATCCCCAACGCATTGCCTTCTCTTGACATATCCCGTTGGGGCACAGTGATAGTAAATCCCGAAACGATGCAAACTTCTATCCCCGATTTATTTGCAGGAGGAGATATTGTTCGTGGCGGGGCAACGGTCATCCTTGCTATGGGCGACGGACGAAAGGCCGCAGCAGGAATGCACCAATATTTGCAGAACAATCATCAATGATCTAATCAGAAGCATAATAGAATATAAACTTCCGATTAATTGATCAAAAAACCGAATAAAGCGTTTCAAGATTCAATAATAGAGTTACCAATAATCAAGTCATCGTCATTATAAATTTTCAAACATGGCAGAATTAGCAGTAAAGTATTTGGGGTTAAATCTTAAAAATCCCATTATCGCGGGCAGCTCAGGGTTGACTCGTTCGGTAGCCGATTTCCAGAAGTTGGAAGAAAGCGGTGTAGCAGCTATTGTGATGAAATCATTGTACGAAGAACAAATATTCTTGGATACCGATTATCAGCTACAGCAAGCGCATAAAGACCACATGTTGTATCTGGCCAATTCAGAAACATTCGATTACATCGAAACGCATGTGAAAGAAAAATACATATCGGATTACCTGCAAACAATTCGTGATGCTAAAAATAAAATTCAGATTCCGCTTATTGCCAGCATAAACTGCGTTTCGGCAAGTGGATGGACTTCATTTGCCCAGAAATTGCAGGATGCCGGAGTCGATGCGCTCGAATTGAATATCGCTATTCAAGCGTACAATCCATTGCTAACTGCCGCCGATATTGAAAAAATACATTTAGATATCATTGGCAAAGTAACTCAAACCGTAAAAATTCCTGTCGCAATTAAAATAAGTCCATATTTTTCCGATTTGAGCCATATCATCGACGAATTATCAAAAACAGGAGTTCAAGGCATGGTATTATTCAACCGGTTCTTCAGCCCGGATATCAATATTGATAACATGCATGTTATGGCTGCCAATATGTTCAGCACTCCGTCGGAACTTCCCAATGTGTTGCGTTGGGTGGCCATCAAATCAAAATCCGTACCGTGCGATTTATGTGCCTCCACAGGAATACATAGCGGCCGCGACGTAATCAAAATGCTTTTGGTTGGGGCAGCTGCCACGCAAGTTGTTTCCACCATATACAACAACGGCCTGGGACATATTACCACCATGCTGAAAGAAATAGATGACTGGATGAACCTGAATGGTTATCATTACATTGATCAATTTGCCGGACAAATGGCACAATTTGAAACCGACACGCCAACAGCGTTCGAGCGGATGCAATTCATGAAATACTATTCGCAAGTAGAAAAATCCTAACATGGATCCAAAAATATGCATCAGTATTGGCGATGTGCGGTTTGACACGTGCTTAAAAGTGGCAGCTTTATCACCGTTGATTGAAGTCCGGCTCGACCAGATGCATTTAGATGTTGAAAAAATAGAAATATTGGCCTTGCAAAGCCGCCAGTGGGTGGCAACATGCCGTCCCGGAAACTATTCTGAGTATGAGCGGACAGTGCAATTGTCCGCAGCTATCAGGGCAGGCGCTTCGTACATCGATATCGAATATGAAGCCGATCCAGCCTATCGTGATCGGTTGGTCGATTTAGCCCGGCAACAACGGTGCAAAGTGATTATTTCTTACCACAATTTTGAGTCGACTCCCAGTACAGAATTTTTAGACGAAATCATCAAAAAGTCAAAAGATATGGGTGGTGATTTGGTAAAAATAGCTATAACAGCCCATTCTTATGCCGATTGCGCCCGCGTAATGTCGCTTTATGAGCATCACGACAATCTGATTGCCTTTGCTATGGGAGAAAAAGGCAAAATCACCCGCATTGCTGCCCCAATGCTTGGCGCAGAGTTTACTTATGCTTCGATAGATGAAGCGCACGTAACCGCCCCGGGACAATTAACCGCTTCACAAATGGAGGTGATTTATTCGATTTTAGAATCGAATTTAAAACGTTGATTTTTCAAACTAATGTAATAACAGCAAAATTAGGATTTGAGAGATTAATTTATTGTTGCAAAACGTGTTTCATTATCGCATATTTTTTTATTTAACAACCGTTTTGGTGGTTCTTGGCGCTTACCCTATGGACAATTATCAAACAGAAGACACCATTTATTATTGTATTTGTGAAGCCGCAGAATCAGCCGGATTGGATGTTCCCCTTCTGTTGAGCAAGAACGAACAATTTCTCATAGAAAATAAAACTTTAAAAGGTGGTTCTGGGCAAGATTATTATGATTACTGCGATAGCATAGCCAAACATCCGCCAAGAGATGTGGCTTTTAACCTTGATTTTGGTCCGTCATTTACAAGTGCTTCAGATGTTAAGGTCTCTTATGAAAAATGCTGTAATCGGTTGAATGTAAGAGAAAATACAAAAATGAAACGTTTTGATGAGATTGTAAAAAAGTATCACAATCGAGGAATTTCTGTAATGGCTGAAGAAATAATACATATTTTGACTCCTGAAGATTTGAATCATGACCTCTATAAACTGAAAACGGTAATGGCATTGGTTGATGCTGCCACTTCAGGAATGAAATTAGAAAGGATATTACCTCCAGATGTCCGGAAAACAACCGATTAATGTATCGGGGATAATTCATTTGCGTTGCATGTCTGGTGTTTATTTTTACGCCTCAAAAATTGGATGTTTCGGCATTATCACTATTTTTGCATCCCCTAATCCATCATATATATTATGGCGTTTAAGAAAGGCGATAAAGTAAGGTTTCTCAATGATATAGGCGGCGGCATTGTAACACAAGTCGACCATAGAACAGTCTATGTACGTAACGAAGATGGATTTGATATACCTGTATCAGAATCAGAGTTAATCAAAGCTGATGTAAATGGTTCTATGTTCTCGGATGTTGTGACTGCATCCGATATCGAACCTGAGCAACAGGAAAAGCCTCTCTCCGTTCCCGCTCCTATTGTAGAAACAATTGATTATATCGATATTAGCGACGATCAAGGTATTCCGAATATAGATCCTACCGTGCAATTATTGTTAACATGGACGGCCGAACGAAAAAAGAATGGAAAAACAGTATATAATCTACACCTGATCAACGACTGCGAATACCATATTATGTATGTATCGGCCATGGTGACGGAAGGTGTGTACCGCGGTATACAGGCCGGCATGCTTGAAAATGATTCAATCATGCATTTGACAACCATTGCGGATACGGATTTAAAGGAAATATCTAAAATTCTCATAGAGTGCCTGTTTTTCAAAAAAGGAGCTTTCATGCCACAAGAGCCTATGAAGTATGAGCTAAAAATCGAGGAATTTTATGTGACAGATGCTTCCAATTATCAACCCAATGATTATTTTGAAAGCAAAGCACTGATATTCAATATTACCGAAGAATCTTTATTGGCAGAAATTGAGAACGTTTCCAAAGAACTTCAATCAAAATTTGAAAAACAGAAAAAACATATCGACGATTTGCAAACCAAAGCACGTCCGGTTGTAAAAAAACAACAGGGAGAAACGGAAGAGGTAGATTTACATATTGAACAATTGGTAGACAACGATCCCAAAAGTTTATCTCCTGCTGAAATGCTGGATATACAAATGGCGCGTTTCAATATAGCTCTTGAGGGAGCAATACGCAACCACACAAAAAGAATTGTATTTATACATGGTGTGGGCAATGGACGCCTACGGCTTGAAATACGCCGGGTTTTGGATCAAAAATATCCGAAATTGCGTTATCAGGATGCTTCTTTCAAAGAGTATGGGTATGGAGCAACCTTGATTTTTCTGTAAATTTTCTATTTCAGAAATGAACAGACAACCATATTTTTTGTTCTATAAGTAAACACACAAGCGTTTTGGTATGACTTTTGCTCCAACATTTATGGATGAAGTGTCGGAAGCATCAATAATAAGGTATTTGATATAGTGCTATATTGTGAAATCTCTAAAATGATTGATAATCGGGCAATGCCGATGAAACAAATCTAAGTACGCTGATGAGATTTCTCTTGATTCTAAAAGTACAATTGGAACAAGAACGGATGTTATAATCATACGTCGCACTTCAATATTCAATAAACAAAGTAAATTAATAACAAATTTGAGATTTTAATTTTTTGCATACTTTTGCATGCAAAAAATAACAACGATCATTTAACTTAATCTTTTAAATTTCAGCACATAATAGTTTATGGACAACAGAAACGATTGGAAGAGAGCCAACAATAGCGCTCCTTCGCGTTCAGGAAATGGGCACAGTAGAATCCGGGATGGAAAAGACGGCCAACAAAGACAATATGGAAATAGTGCCAACCGTCGGGATGACAATTACGGTAACCGGGTAGATGACTACAATAGCTATGACTATAACAGGAGAGATAACGAATATGATTCGGGATACATTGACCTGAGTAGTGCAGTAGACTCTATTCCGGGCAAGAAAAAGCGTAAACGCATTGTCAAAGAAGCTCCGGAGAAACCCTACCAAAAGGTAGTTTTGAAAGGCAAAAAGCCTATCAGGCAAATCAGGCAACAGCCGATAAAAAAATCCAAACCATTAGCTCCTGTATATCCTGAAGTAGTAATTGACAAACCGATCAGGCTTAACCGGTACATTTCGAATACGGGCTTATGTTCACGCAGGGAAGCCGATGAACGCATCAAGGCAGGCGATATTCAAGTAAACGGTGAAGTAGTTACCGAAATGGGTGTAAAGGTAAATCCTGGTGACGAAGTGTGCTACAAAGGCAGCATCTTGAGTAGTCAACGAAAGATATACCTATTATTAAATAAGCCCAAAGGTTTTGTCACCTCATTGGATGAACCCAAAGGGAAAAAATTAGTTATTGATTTGGTAAGAAGCGCGTGTAAAGAACGTATATATCCTGTAGGCCGTTTGGATAAAATGACTACCGGCATCCTATTATTTACCAACGACGGTGATTTGTCATTAAAACTCACACATCCCTCCAACCGGATGCGTAAAGTATATCAAGTAAGTTTGGATAAACCGATTGAACAAGCTGATTTGGATAAATTAGCGGCCGGAATAGAACTAGAAGATGGGTTCATCGCTTTTGACGCCATCGCTTTAACTGATCCAGAGAACCCAACCCAAGTGGGTGTTGAAATCCATTCGGGCAAAAACCGGATTGTACGCCGGATGTTTGAATCTGTTGGATACAAAGTCTTGAAGTTAGACCGTGTATACTTTGCCGGATTGACAAAAAAAGGATTAAAACGCGGCAAATGGCGTTTCCTCAGCCCCGAAGAAGTGGCATTCCTCAAGATGATGCCAGCATAAAAGCAGAATAAATTTTTATTACAGATAACTTAGGATCATATTTTCATATGATCCTAAGTCAATATATTGGGTATGCATCCCCTGATTCTTCATATCGAAACATCGGCCGAAACTTGTTCCGTAGCCTTATCTGAAGGCGATCGGTGTTTGGCCGTACATGAAAATTCGGAAGGGAGAAATCATGCTACCTTATTGACCGTTTATATAGACGAAATCCTAAAAGATCAGAAAATACAT
>JAVBPN010000153.1:0-20301 GCA_031549585.1 Bacteroidales bacterium | reverse complement strand
AGCGCTTCATAGGCTGTTCTGTCGCCCGAATAAAGGTTAAATATGTGGTCTGCGTTTTCAATCGAGTATCTTCTTGAATCTTTATTTGTCGATGCGTTAATAATGTCGGTAGCGGCTTGCGGCGGTACAATTGTATCCTTGGTGCCTGTTATCGCACAAATAGGCGCTTTAATTTCCGAAACTTTTTCAAGAACGTTTGTGGCGTCGACTTCATCCATCCACTGTTTGCCAAGACGCTCTGATCCACCAAAGGAAAGGTTTAAAATTGCGTAGCCTTGCTTTCGGGCGTCATCTCTCATTTTATCCGTAACAAGATGACCTAAATTTATTGACGCGGCCCATGTTACAACGGATGTATAAGTATCGTTATTAGCTGCGGCTAACAATGCATCAGTACCGCCCTGGCTCCAGCCTAATAATCCTAAACGTTTCGGGTCTATTACGCCAAGCGATACGAGGTAATCGGCAGTGGCATCTACGTCGCTTATAGCTGTCGAATACGAGTACCTTGCGTAATCTTCCGTACTTTCTCCACTTCCCATGAAATCAATGCGCATACACGCTATTCCCGCTGCTGCGAACTGTGGTGCAATGTTTTTAAAGCCGTCTCCGGCTCCATTTTTATCAGCGCCTGTTGCATGAAGCATGATAACTGCCGGAACTTTGTTGTCATTGGATGCCTCGTTGGGAATTGTAACAATAGCCGGTATTTTATGTTATCCGAATTTAATGAAAATTGTTGTTTTTTCATCCGGTAAATCAATTTTCCTGTTTTCCTGCTTTTCCATTTTTATCGGTTCATTAGATTGAGTTGTATTATTCTCCGTTTGCGCATTAGCTGATAGTCCAATAGCCATCAGTAAAGCAAGGGGTATAATTAACTTTTTCATATCAGCTTTCTTATTTACTCAGCCATTCGTCCGTTTCCCGGTACAGTTTTTCAACTAAATCCGGACGGTCGATTCCGGGTAAATTTTCGTCAATTGTCATACCGCTTCTTTTTCCCATATAAATCATACAACCGTAGCTTGCCCTGTATTTGGCTATTTCTTCTGCGGGAATGTTTATGTTGGCATTCGGAACTACCGGAATGATGGCATCTTTTTCATAAATCGACTCGAAGGAAACAATGTACCATTGCCCTTTTATCCGTTGCAGGCGGAATATAAGTTTAGCATCCGACGAAACTTCCACCGGGTATCCGTCAATGATATGCCGCATTTGAATATTGCTCATCATTATCGCAACCGCTTTATCGCCCTTATTCCAGACTTCCGTATTGTAAATTTTGTGCGGGACGAATCCTTCCATTTTCGCGGATGCATCCACAAAGCCATGCCCGCTGCCCTGATACCACGAAATGTTCACGCGCGAATCATCGGAATAACATTTCTTCATTTCATCCCAAAGCCTGTTATCGCGGCAAAAGCGCTCGAATTCGACTAATTCTTTTATGTTTGCCCTATCGATAATGTCTTGCTGATTGGTTACAACAGGGCGTTTGAGTATTGTTTTATATTCGTTCATATTGTTGTTTTGTTGTGCCGATACCATGTTTGCAGACACGATACCGAGCATGATTAATAAAATATTGATTTTTCTCATGGCTTCATTTTGTTATTTCATCCATCATAGCGCTGACTTTTCCCATCGTAGCGCCGGCATTTTTTACGCCTTTATCTTCCTGTTCCTTTACCCATGCCGATTGTAATTCTTTGTACCAGGTAACGGTTTTCCATTGTTCTACTTCTTCGGGTTTCAGGATGCGGACTTTTGCGCCATCGTTCTTTAGTTCTTCTATTTGGGCGTCGAAACTGCTGTTCATCATAGCACCTAAAGCGTTGTAAGCTGTTTCGGAAGCCCTTCGGATGGCTTGTTGGTCTTCATTGGCAAGCTCGGCCCATGTTTGTTTATTGATAACCAACAGATATAGATGCCCCATCCACAAGTCTTTTGAAATTAAGATATTCGGGGCAACCTCTTGAAGATTGATGTCGTATCCGCTGTCAACGTTTACCATAACCCCGTCCAGCGTATCGGCTTGCAGTGCTGCATAAACTTTTTCTCCCCAAGGAATGGTAACCGGTATTGCTCCGGCATTTTTCAGAAAATCGCGATGCCAGAAACTTGCCGTTCGCCATTTTTCGCCTTTAACATCTTTCGGACTATTCAGTGGTTTCGTGCTATAAAAAGCAACCGGATAACCGGTGCAGAAAAGTAGATTTTCAATATTGGCATTGTTCAATTCTTCCGAAAAAACAGAAATTTCGGCATATACCCGATGGAAGAAATCAATTTGCTTTTGACCGGAAGGGCCGATAGGAAAACTCTTGAAAATCTGATGTAGCGGCAAGTTATTGGGTGTATACTCAGGAACAACAACGGCCATATCGGCAATGCCTTCTCCTGCAACTGTTTTCAATGCATCGTAACTGATAGAAAGTTCACTGTTCCAATGGGCGTCGATTTTCAGACGTCCGTTTGATTCCTTTTCAATAGCAGGAAAAAAGACATCGTTGATAAAGCGGGTTCGCATATTGCCAAGCGGTTCATGGTCGGTATATACCAGCGTTTTTTGTTGTGCTGATGCCATACCTGTTGAAAGTATGCTACATATGGTAAGTAAAAGATTGATTGCTTTCATATACTTTATCCGTTTTTAATTAACTGACACAAAAGTATGGCGCTTTACACAGATGAAGCCGTACAATTCAAATTAATACCCTGACAAATCCTGAATAACTTTATTTACTCAACCATTCGTCTAAATCCTTGTATAGCTTTTCTATTAATTCGGGCGTGTCGATTCTTGACGAGTTTTCATCATTGCGAATCTGTGCCATCCATTACCGAAACAAGAGGAATAGAAATAGTAAGAGTCGCTTGCGGGAGGCTCTTATAAGCTATATCACCTTTCTTTTACGATATGCCGATGGCGAAATCCCCACCTTCTTTTTGAAAAAACGGCTGAGATAAGATTGGTCGGGAAAGTTCAGATAATTTGCAATTTCCTGAATAGACATGCCGTACGAATGCAGTAGTATTTTGATTTCCTGCATCACGCAATTGTCGATAAATTCTTTTGGCGTGCTGTTGTCTGTTTTTTGTGTAATAGAAGATAGATAGCGCACCGATACAGGCAATCCATTGGCATAAAAACTCACCTCGCGGATATTCTTGTAGTTTTGTGGACGGATTGGACGAATTGTTTGAAAAGCTGTCTTTCCCGGCCTTCTTATTTATTCGCTGTCGTTAATTTTTTGGCATACAAATATTTGTTTCTCTGATTTGTCTTCAAACATTTCTTCTTTAAATCCACCGAACTTGTGAATAATATTAAAACCATTCCATTCCAAATATGAATCTAATTCTTGAGGGAAAAACATCCTCATATCCAAATTTTGAGTAGAATTGAACTCACCATTGATAAAATAATGCCATTTTATGCGATTAATCTGAGTTTTATTTTCATATCGCATTGCCTGCTTTATCAATACTTCTCTTCCATCGTCAGTTGTATATGCAGCAATTTCCTTCAGCTCTTTTTCACCTTCAACTATATATTGAATATTCGGATTAAAACAATCGAACAGAAATAAACCGCCGTCTTTGAGGTGATTTTTAACGACATTAAATGCCTTGAATAAGTCTTCATTCTCATATAGATGATGGATTGAATTAAATGGAATAAAAATAAGGTCGTATTTTTCTTGTAAATTTAAAGTTCTAATATCTGCCTCAATAAAACCAATTTCTAATCCGGCTTCGGTAGCTTTAATTTTTGCTTGCTCAAGCATTGAAGAAGTGTAATCAACCCCGGTAATATTATATCCTTCTTGTGCAAGAGGGATAGTAAGCCTACCTGTACCACAACATAATTCAAGAATGTTACCATTCTTCCTTTTTTTGAGCCAACGTGAATAAAATGGCAAATCAACCATTTTTGTATTCATGCCATCATAAATGTTGGCATCGTAAATTAGTTTTCCTACTTTATATTTTTCTTCCATTTTTTCCTTTTTCAAACTACAATATACATCGCATAGTCAATAAATTTGATTCAAAGCCTTCCCGTTCGTACAATCGTATCCCTTGCGGATTATTAGATAAAACATTCAGTTCCACATAATCCAAATGGAGTTCCGTTGCCCATTCTTTTACTTTGTTGATTAACATCGTACCAAACCCTTTGCCCCGAAACGTCTGCGCCACGCATATATCCATCAAATAAGCGTATTTGTGAGGTATAACGCAACGATACGGAGGTGTTTCCTGTTGCACGGCAAGTGCAAATCCAACAATATCATCACCATTTTGAACGACAACAATAATCGAACTTTCATCCTCAATAGATTTTTCGATAAACGACACGTCTTGTTCCGTCGCTTGAATGAATTGAGGTTGTAGGACTGATTCCGTCGAAAATAATTCAAGATAAAGACGGTTTATAGCCGGAATATCGTCTGGGATTGCTAATCGTATTGTTGTCATATTGGTCCGATTTAGTTTCTCCAAATGTAAATTCGGAGAAATGATACAACGTTACAAATTCCGATATTCTTCCTGTTTCTTTTTCGGTAATTTGCTGATTACTTCATCTGCCGAATGTTGGGTTAATTCTTTAATCAGGCCGTCGGGCACATCGCTTTCCAAAGTAACCCAATTCCACAAAAGAGTTTTAAAGTCATCGGGGGTTACTCCGTTGTATTTTTCACGCAATTCAACCGATTTCTCCGGGTTGCATTTAAGATATGCGAATATACCATCCTGGGGTTCCAGCGGAATATAGACAAACACCTTTCCCATTATTTTACATACTAATACTTTGTGGTTCTGTAAAGAAAGCGATTCAGCAGAACCTTTTACCGACAGGCAATATTTACGAAATTCTTCAACATTCATACGTTTTCTATATTATTTCTTCAACAATGATTTTCTACCCCACTGTCTCAACTCCGAATTTGGGGCATCGGATTGCTCGTCAATTTCTTTTTTTGTAAGACCCTTAAAATTCCTCTTTGCAATATGAATACTTCTTGACATTGTTAAGGCTTGACCCATTATTCATTTTTATCATGTTCAAAATAAGGTCCTGAACGAATAAATTTACCATCAACAAAATCGAAATGTATCACATCGCCTTTTAACCATTTGCGTGTGTTTTCATATCTTTCTTTTTCCCAACGGTAAGGGGAAAGCCGGCACTCAGCAACACCTTCTTTTTCCAGATAAATAATGTTAAAGTCAGTCGTATATTGCTTCTTTACCACAGAATCGGGTGTCGATTCCTTGAAAAAATCTTTTATCTCAACAGCAAAAATCTTTTTGTCTACATCATTGCCAGATAATCTGCCCGTACGAGGATCAAAGTCAGAAACATCTATTATGCCGTATTCTACTCCATCGTATCGTCCAAAACCCAAAGACAAGAATTTCGTTTTATGAGCGGAATTTATCAGCCTGTAAATATGGTCTTCTCCGAACCCGCTTGTTTCATTCCCATCTCTATCCACATCAATAGTGTAATGTTCGATTACATTTTGTACCGTATCTAAGGTGAAATAATGTTTGATCGCGTATGTCTCATAGTTGTAATCCGGGTCATCATTATCTTCACTATAATTTGGGGAATACTCTTCTTGGTTATACATGATCGTGTCGTCTACAATAAATACTTCATACGATTTATTATGTTTCAAAGAATCCACGATAACATCTATACCAACAAGATCATCGTTAATTATTTGAAACACATGTAAAACACTTTGAGGATTGTTCTTGTCCGCGATGGAAGTAGATTGGGCCCTGACAGCATTCGTTAATGTCACAACAAGTATGAGGGCTAATGTTGCTCTTTTCATGCTGGATCTATTTTTCATTTATTATTTTGTTGTTGCCAATCCGTGCCGGAAATCCGCCTGCACCCGAGTGCATTTTTACAAATTTAGAGTATTTTATTTTCTGCCATATTGTGTTTGTTTTTTGATTGCTACTTGTTATACATGACACCCAACTTGCTTGTAATCTCCACAAAACCATTCCTACCGTCATTATTTTGGAACAGTAGCCACCACAACGGTTCGTTTATTTCTGTCCAATATTTAATTCAACACTAATATTGTTTTGCAAATATATGCTTTTAGGAAACACGGAATTTTATTCTTTCAGGTCATTTTTGATAACAACGGCAATTTTGGTAAGTATTTGGCATCAATTAGTCTATATAATTTTTACCACAAGGGACACAAAGTTTTACACAAAGGGCACAAAGTTCTTTGTGAACCTTGTGTTATCCTTGTTCACTTTGTGGTAAAATAATTATGCCGAATGCTTATTTTAGTCAGGCTCTACGGACTGTCCCATTTACGGGGAAATCCTTACGCAAAAACCGATGTGGGTTCAATGATGCCCTTTTTATTTTTTGATAAAAGTACCCTCTTCCAGTTCCATAAATGCCTGATTAAGTTCCTCTCTTGTGTTCATCACAATGGGACCGCCCCAGGCAACAGGTTCCTTTAAGGGTTTCCCTGCAAACAAGGCAAACCGTATTCCGTCGTTTCCGGCCTTGACCTGAAAATCACCGTCGCGGTCAAATAAAACGGCTGTCCGGAACGGGATTTCTGTTTCTGCATCATTTCCAAAAAAGCCGCTGCCTTCGATGATATAAACGAACATGTTGGATGATGTGTCGATCGGCATTTGAAATGATTGACCCGGTTTCATCTGAATATCGAGCAACAAGGCGTCCACGTGCTTGCCCTTGGCTCCGGAATGTCCTTTATACTCACCCGAAATGATTTTGATTGCTGCATTTTCTTCCTCCACTGTTGTTACCATATCCTTCCGGATATCGAAATAATGGGGATCGGTCATCTTATCTTTTTGGGGAAGATTGATCCACAACTGGAAACCCAGCATGTGGTCTGCTGCTTTGGGCATTTCCTGGTGCATGATACCGCTTCCTGCCGTCATCCACTGGCATTCTCCGTTATTGATAACCCCTTTGTTTCCCAAACTATCGCCGTGTTCTATTCGGCCGCTAATCAGATATGTGACAGTTTCAATGCCACGGTGCGGATGCCAAGGAAACCCTTTGATGTAATCCCGCAGATCCTTCGAATCGAATGCATCCAGCATCAGAAACGGGTCAAAGTCTGTCACATCATTGTAGCCGATAACCCTGACCAAATGTACGCCTGCTCCATCAATCTGGTGCGTACCCCTGACTGTTTTAATTACCTGACGTGTTTTCATAAATCGTTTAATTTTAATCGTTTATAAATTATTTATGGAGCATAATTCCCGATTATTAATGATGTCATTGACAATGAGCCGGCAACAATCTTATCGTTGAATATTTCGATATTGTCTTCGGGCGATTGCAAAGCCAGCGCATATATCAAAGGAATGTAGTGCTCTTCGGTGGGTATTCCCAGTGCAGCATCTTTCGTGAGTTCGTTGTAATGAATCAATGGCCGGTGGTTTCGTGTAAATATGGCTTCTTTCATTTTCCCGTTCAGTTCATGAGCCCAATCGTACCCGAAAGCGGTATTGAATCCATCATCACCCGGACGAGCCAGCCAAAGGTTATGCACCATATTGCCGCTCCCTGCTATCAATACCCCATTTTGCCGGAGAAAAGACAATTGCTTTCCAAGGTCATAATGATATTGCATATCTTTTAAATCATTGATGCTTAGCTGCAAAACAGGAATATCGGCATGGGGATACATGTGTTTCAGAAAAGACCATGTGCCGTGATCCAGCCCCCATTGATAGTCTTTTTCTATTTCAAACGCCGGAATTGTCTTCCGGATGCTTTCCGTCAACAACGGATCACCCAAAGCAGGGTATTGCTGGCGGTACAATGATTCTGGAAAACCTCCAAAGTCGTGAATCGTCCGAGGCTTTTCCATTGCCGTAACCATCGACAATTCCCTTTCCCAGTGGGCGGATATACATAGTATCGCTTGTGGACGAGGAAGCATTTTCCCCAATTCTTTCCATTTACCGGAAAATTCATTGTCCTCAATGGCATTCATGGGTATGCCGTGTCCGATAAACAGTACAGGCATGGGGCGGTTTTCCACTATCTTGTTTTTGTTCAAACCATCCATGTTTTAAATATAGCGTATTTCGAATGATTAATTATTAAACAATGATCGTTTCGGAAAGTTTGTCAGTACAATGCTTTTATACAATCGTTTATATTCAACTACCGGTTCGAAAATGGCCATGTATGCAGACTTTTCGCCGGATACAAAAAAAGCGGAATAATCCGCTTTTTTATATTGTTCGCCCTTTTCCTGCTTTGTGGAAATGCACGAACGGCGTTAAAGTGATTGCATTACCACTTTTTGTCCTGTTACACGATTTCCCCGTCGGTTCTGGCGTATTCGTCAAGTGAACCGGCCTTTGCCTGCACAACTACATGTAGCATTGGTTGATCCGAAGTGTTACGCATGGAGCGTTTGCCATTCGGAGCCACCCGCACCACGCTGCCGCTGCTGATAGGGAAACTGCTGTCGTCTACCTGAAAATCACCTTCTCCGCTGAGGATAATATAAGTTTCCTCATTCTTTTTGTGGGTGTGGAAAAACGGCAGTTCCGCACCCGGAGCAAGAGAGGTCAGGGATATTTCGGTTGCGTTCGCTCCGGTTACATCTTTCAGGAATACTTTGCCTTGCAATTCGTCCACCATTCCGACATTGACGGCGGTAAAATTCGTACCTTCCGCTACTTTCTTAATTTCACTCATAATCATGGTTTTATTAAATTTTTTGTTGATAAATTTTTGACACGTTCCTATTATTGATTATTTTTGCTTGCAAAATGCAAGTGCAAATATATAAATAAACTTGCAAAACGCAAGTGGTTTTAAAGTTTTATTTTCATGAAACAGAAAAAAAGGTCGGATTGTCCGTTTAGTTGTTCGCTCGATATGTGGGGTGACAAATGGTCATTGCTGATTATAAGGGATATGGTGTTCTCCGGCAAGAATACTTATGGGGATTTTTTGAAATCACCCGAAGGCATCGCCACGAACATTCTTGCGGCAAGGCTGCAACAGTTGGAAGAAAACGGAATCATCGAAAAATCGGAACACCCGGACAGCAAGGCAAAGTTCCTCTACCGGCTAACTCCTAAAGGCATCGGGTTAATTCCCGTGTTTGCCGATATATATCTGTGGGCGGAGCAATACCAACCCATACCGGATGTGGTAAGGGATAAGCTGGATATGTTCAAAAAAGACCGGGAGGAGGCTATCAGGCTGTTGACAGAGCAACTTGAAAAGGCTTAAATGCTTTAATAAGTATTCGGCATAAATTAGTCTATACTATTTCTACCACAAAAGGCACAAGGACAACACAAGGTTCATAATGAACTTTGTGCCCTTTGTGTAAAACTTTGTGTCCCTTGTGGTTTTTTTAATACAAATTAACTCTGACCCGTACTTGTTTGTAATATTTTGTAAATCAGAGATTAACTGGGGTTGGCTTAAACGGTCAAATGTAGCTTGGATTGTGCCAAATTAACTTTTAAACGTTTTGAAAAATAGAGAAGGCTTTTAAAACCTACTTCAATATAAAATTTGTGATTTATATCTAATAAAATTATATTTTCCCAGAAAATATCAGATATAAATCATGGAAGAAAACATATTATACAGAAAAGATTCGCCCGCACATTAATAAATTTATAAGCAAAATATTAACCGGGAAAAGGCGTGTAGGTAAAAGTTATAGCCATTAAGCTGAAAATCCCCAAGCATAATTAGCTTGCTTTAGGCTTTTTAGAAAGTTTGTATATCCAGTTCTTTGGCGAACAATGGCCCGGCTTGCTTTTCGAAAGTCTGAAATGCCTCGGAATCACAATGGGCATTAAAGGCTGCTTCATCTGTATATTCTTCATATACTATAAATTCCGAAGGGTTCTCCGTGCTTTGATAAAAGGTGTAGGCCAGATTGCCCGGTTCGTTTCTTGTTGACTTGATTAACGCCGGAATGATACCCAGAAATTCTTTTTCTTTCCCTGCAATGATTTGAATTTTTGCAATTACTATTTTCTTTTCCATGTTTTAGACGCTTTAATATTTACCTCTAAAGATAGACAATTAAGTCGATAAAGGGAGGGATGATGCTACGTAAAATCCAACTTTGTAAGATGATGATCGCAAATTACTATTTTGAAGCATCGGGCTGTTTGCCTACCATAAAATTTCTCCCTGCTATATATCCGCTGGCAAAAGCCCAGTGGATGTTGTAGCCGCCTAACTTGCCGGCAATATCGAGTACTTCACCGGCAAAAAACAAGTTGGGGGTCAATAAACTTTCCATTGTTTTAGGATTAACTTGTGAAGTATCTATTCCACCTTTTGTTGTTTCGGCTTTCAAAAAATTTTCCGTGCCAACAGGCTGTATGGAAAAGGAATGGATTTGTGCGGCTATTTCCGTCCGGTCTTTTTTGCTCAATGTTGCAATTTTTCTGGAGGCCGGCTCAGTTGGAAGAATCGATTGTAAAAGCCGGTCGGGCAAGAAACGTGAAAATAAGGTTTTGACCTGCAATTTTCCATGATCCGGCAAATTCATCAATTCTATGGAATTTTCGAAAGGTAAAAAATCCAGCACAACGGATTCACCTTTTTCCCAACAACATGAAAGTTGAAATATAGCCGGCCCGCTTAACCCCTTGTGTGTAAACAACAATGGCTCAGTTGCTTCCATTTTTTCTGCAATGGAAGCTTTTACCATCAGGCTAATGCCTTGCAGGTTGCGCAAAGCGGAATCGGGCTGCAACACTAATCCGACAAGAGCCGGCTTTGTAGGAATAATTTTATGGCCAAATTGCTTGCCTATTTTGTGCCCGATGTCCGTTGCTCCTATTTGCGGACAAGCCAATCCGCCGGTAGCAACAAGCAGGTTGCCGGTAGAATGGGTTTGTTTCGAGGTTTTTACGGTAAAAATGTTTTCTGCATATCCTACTTCTGTAATCGTTGTACCCAGCAAGAAAGTAACACCTAAATTTTGGGCGGTTTTTGCCAAATAATCCACCAAACGCTTAGCGCCCTGCTTACAAAAAATGCGTCCGTATTCCCGTTCTTCAATGTCAATATCCGCTTTTTTTAAAATATCCAACACATTTTCTATCCGGTATTTTTGCAAAGCATATTTACAAAACTCAGGGTTTTCGCCAAAATAATCTTTCCATGAAATTTCCCGGTTGGTTACGTTACATTTTCCACCGCCCGAAACCAGCAATTTTTTGCCCACTTCTTTGGCGTGGTCGATGGCCAAAACCCTGCAACCTTTTTTTGCAGATTCAATAGCCGCCATCAATCCCGAAGCCCCTGCGCCCAAAATAATACTATCGAAATGTGCCATTCATTTCATTTTACAATGTTGTTTGCAAACTTAATACTATTCTTGGGATTAGAAGGAACATCAAGCAGGTACGCACTTATGGTCTTTTATTTGCCGTTTCCAACTATTCTTCTTCACAGCCTATTTCTTCTAAAAGTATTTTGTAAAGGACGTGTTCTTTTAGCGGGTGATTATCCGGTACTGCCGGATGCAGAAATTCTTTTTCTTTTATCATTCCGATTTTCTGCATTACTCTTTCAGAACTTTTATTTGAAAGTGACGTGAACGACCAAATTATGTTGAGTGGAAGGTGTTCTTTCGCATATAAAAGGCACGCTTTTGCCGCTTCGGTCGCATAGCCTTTATTCCAATCTTCATACCTTATCCGCCATCCGATTTCAACGCCCGGCGCAAAATTAACATCAAATGGAATAGCATGAAATCCGGTATATCCTATAAATGCGCCGTCTTCCTTTTTCTCTATGGCATATAGTCCATATCCGCACTGCGCAAACTCATTCCGTATCCGGTGGTAAAAATCCAAGGATTCCATTTTTGTCAACGGTTTCAGAAAATATTTCATCACATGTGGATGGCTGTTTATAACGGTAAAAGGCAGAATGTCTTCCTCTTTCCAATCCTTACTATTAAACGTGGAGTTTCGGTATATATCATTATGCAAAAATTATTGTCAATTAAACGATTGCCTGTATTCAACCGGGGTTTGATTGGTCTTGTTTTTAAACAACTTATTGAAGGATTGCGGATACTCAAAGCCTAATTGAAAAGCGATTTCACTCACCGAAAGCTCCGTTGTTGTCAGGATGTCTTTGGCATGTTCTATCAGTTTTTCGTGTATCAATTGCTGTGCCGTTTGCCCTGTAAGTTGCTTCAAACAGTCGCTTAAATATTTGGGGGACATGTTTAATTGAGAGGCCAAATCTGCAGCCGTCGGCAAGCCTTTTTCATTGGCATTGTCAAAATAGGCGCTCAAAATATTTTCTACTTTATTCAGCAGCTCGCTATAAATTATTTTCCGGGTGATAAATTGCCTGTTGTAATACCTTTGGCAATAGGTGAATAACAACTCAAAATTAGCAATCACCACATCCTGACTGAAAATGTCTATAGGCAACCGGTATTCCCTGTCAATCTGTTCAAAAATGCTTTCTATCGATTGTTGTTCTTCTTCCGAAAGCATCAGGGCTTCATTCACGTTATAGTCAAAGAAACCAAAGGTTTTTATTTTGCTGCTTAACGGGTAGCTTCTCAAAAAATCGGGATGTATGGTCAGTAGCCAACCCGATTCGGGAAAAACCGGGCCCGGCTCCAAGGTACTAACTTGCTTTGGCGAGAAAAATGACAACACACCTTTGTCAAAATCATACTGCGATTGCCCGTATTTGAGTTTGCAGGGACAGTCGATTTTCAAAGCGATTTGGTAGAAATCAGACAGTTTTTTTACACGTTCTTCATTTTCAATCTTCGGAATATCTTCAAAACGTACAATACTGAGCAGCGGGTGCTTCGGACTTCCTATCCCTAACATTTGATGCTGTTGCGAAAGCGTTTTGATATGCCTGAAAGTGTCTTCGTTCATGGTTGCCGGTTTTTTATTTAGCGAAGTTACAAATTATTTTCTTGTTTTTTTAAGAAATGATTGAGCGTATATTTTGGTAATCATTGTATTAGGCACTAATGCTACTGCTCTTGTAGACAATCTGTTCCGTCTGCCCGAAACGATAAAATGTTTTCCTTTATCCAAAGCCTTCAATGCTTCGCCTACCACTTGTTCGGGTGACTGTGTGGAAGCAGTATCGTATTCCACATTTGGCCTGACGCCTTCAATGCCCGAAGCATGGTTGAAATTGGTTCTGGTTAATCCCGGACTGAGCAACATTACGTGAACATTGTAAGGTTTACATTCTTCGGTAATGGCTTCGGTAAACGAACGTACAAACATTTTGCTTGCAGCATAAGTGGCCATATAGGGTATAGGCATAAATCCTGCTACAGATGCCACATTAATAATCGTTCCACTTTTCCGTTGCTGCATTTGAGGCAGAAATAGATGCGTGAGCGCCACTAATGATGAGATATTCAACTGCAACAAATCCATTTCCGACTTCAACGCTATATCTGTAAGTGCACCACCCGAACCGACTCCTGCATTGTTAATCAGCATCTCTATTTCCAACCCACGTTGTTGCGTTTCCGCAAAAACCTGTTCGGCTGTTCCCGGTTTTGACAAATCGGCTGCGATAAATTGCGCATCGATGCCAAATCTGCCGGCAAGTTGCTTGCATTGCTTTTCTAACTTCTCGGCATTCCTGGCCACCAATAAGAGGTTGTATTTTCTTTCGGCTAATTTATTTGCAAAAGCTTCGCCAATTCCACCCGATGCACCTGTAATCAAAATTGTTTTCATTTTTTATTGTTTTAAATTATAGTGCAAAACTATGGTAGGCTGCAAGTTGAAAAGTGTCCAAATATCGGATTGTTGTATCCAATATTCCGGATTGCAATCGCTTTTTAAAAAGAAAGCCCCTGATTTTATATCAAGGGCTTTCGGGAAAATCATTTTTAGAACCTGTATCCGACACCTAAACTCAACGTCTGACTTTTCATCTTGGAAGTGCCACCCATTGACCATCCAATGCCATATTCCGATATATACGAGGCATTTACCTGCCAATGTTTGCCAAATTCGTAACCGAGCATGGCGGCTGCACCGTAGCTAAACGGTTCCATAGGTTTTTCGCCGGTGGCATCTTTTTTATACATATTCACACTTCCCGTTTTGGCGCTCACCCCATAACCTGCATAAGGACCAATTCCTGCGAACAATTTTCCGGGGCCGACTTGGAATTGGAATACTGCATAGACCGGTAATTCAAAACCAAACGATTTGAATGAGGAGGTTGTTCCCGTCGTCCGTTCGGTCAAATCCGACGACCGGTGGCGGAACATCAAATCCCCTTGAAGGGCGAACCAACTGCCAAAGTCATATTTAAGGAATCCACCCACTGCGCCACCGATTCCCCGTTTACTGTCCGAGTAAGGGGCATCACTATCCAAACGGAAATTGGTCATGTTGGCTTCGCCTTTCACACCGAATGATAAGCCTTGTGCGTTCACTTGCGTTGAAACCGTAAATAAAACCGCCAATGCGATAATTGATGATACCAAATTTTTCTTTTTCATTGTTATAATTTTTAAGTTGATAAAATTGATTTCTATTTTTTGCCACGAAGACTCGTTTTCTTTATGCCTTAGTGGCTGATTTAATTCTTAATTCTTCATTCTTAATTGTTTAAAACCCATACCTGAACCCGACCGCAAAATACCCAGCAGCAGAAAAGAGCATCTTGTCGTTTTTGTCACTGAACATGCTGTTGAAAAAATCTTTCAATGTCCGGTTGGTCAAATCGGCTGACCTTAACCAGTTTCCACCTACACCTAAATACAGGGTGGACGATTTTCCGATTTTGTATTCGGGACATAAGTACGATTTGAGGGTGGCGGAAGCATAAATCATGGATTCGCCGTTTACGTTCATTACTGCCGACATTCCGTCCACTTCCATAGCTACCAATTTCAACTTGAATTTGTTATTAAACTTGTAAGCGCCGGATATTTCCAATCCGCTGGACATGTTTACCTTTAAATCATATTTTCCCAAAGCATTCCAATTGACAAGGAACATGGGCATGGCAACAGGGATTCCGAACGAATTGGTGAGCCCGGCGCCAATGCCCAAGTCGAGGTTATTTCTTAGCTTGTACATGAAGATGACACCGCCGTTGACCAATATGCTGTTAGCCTTGATTTCGTCCGGCGCTGAATAAATGCCGCCGCCCAAAGTGATCAACAAAGACCATTTAGCCGATATTGGCCTGATGTGTGTGAGATTGATGCTTGTATTGAGGATTTCGTTGGGATTGAAACCCGCAGCGCCGCTTTTGTTATTCAGTATTCCGTATGCGCCATAAATGGATGCCGACCACATGGTGACCTGTCCGCGTTCATTTTGCTTTAAGGAAAACGGCAAATTGTATGCACCCGAAATTTTCATCAAATCGCCTGAACCGATTTTCTCGCCTTCTTCATAACCATACTTGGAAGAAGTCATATATTCGGTTTTCAACCAGCCTTGCGCATGACTCTCTATGGCGGCTATCAAAAGAAATAAAATTAAAAAAGAAAGTGTCCTCATTGTCCATCAATTAATTTGACACAAAGGAACACCGGTTGCATTGTTTGCGAAACCATTTTCCGACGAAGTGAAGAAGCAGCGGGATGAAGTTAAAAAAGTGGAGAATGGATAGTGGAAAGTAGAAAATGGAAAGTGAATTGGCTTTATCCGACAAATGGAATTTTCACAGTAAAGTCAGTATTTGTTTGTGTAACTTCAATCTTCTTATCATATAAATCATATTGCTTTTGCAAATTACTCAATCCGTAACCGTTTTTTTCAACGCTGCTTCTTAGTTGCAGGTTATTGGATACCGTTATGCCATCGTTCGTAATATGAATGCGAATAGTCAACGGTTGAGCAGATGTGGCGATATTGTGCTTGGTAGCGTTTTCTGCCAACAGTTGCAGGCTGACAGGGATTATTTGCTTGTCGGAATTTGAAGTATTGGTAATTTCAAAATGCAGCGCATCACCGAAACGTATTTTTTCAAGAAAAATATAGGACTCCAGAAAGGTTAGTTCTTCCGACACCGGAACTGTGCTGCGGGAGTTGGAAAGCAAAACATAACGATAAATATTCGACAGTTTCTTGGCGAAAAGATTGGTTTTATCTGCATCTTCGTATGCCAACGACGACAATACATTCAGGCTGTTAAATAGGAAATGCGGATTGACCTGCGCCTTCAATGTTTCATATTGATATTGCAGTTTTTCCTTTTCTATAATAACCAGTTTCTTTTCGGCCTCTATTTGCCGGTTGTGATAGAAAAATATTTCGATAAGCAAAACAACGATACAGTTAAACATCGCTATTGGAAGCGAAGAAGTGCCGAAGTCGTATTGATATTCTTCGGAAAGTATGAAGCTTAAAGCCATGTCTATTACAATTGCAAGCAGGATGGCGGACAAAGCCGACAGCAACAGGTTGAGGGTAACAACAAAAAGGGTATTGTCATTGCGCCTGAAACGGTATGTGGAACGGACAATCCAAAAATCAATCAGGCCTATGATACAAAGGGGTATCAAATTTATTCCAAAACGGGTTGCAATGTTATTCCAAGCTGTTTCAGTCAGTGCGGCATACATGTATTGGAATCCCAGCGAAAAAAACGCGATAATTACTACAAACAGGATAATATGGTTTCTACGAATCATCTCATTTTCAACTTTCAATTTTCAACTTTCCATTCTCAATTCTCAACTTTCAATTCTCCCCGTCCATCCATTTCAAACAATCGGCCACCCTGACACGGCTTACCAGTACTTCGTGCGGGCAAGCGGGTTGGAAAGTGAGTTTCAGCCGGCTATTGAAATATTTGGAAACTTTGCTTATCGATTTAATATTGGCAATACAGTTACGCGATACGCGGAAAAATATTTTCTCGTCCAATTGTTCCTCCAACCTGTCAAGCGAATAATCGACGATATAACTTTTATCGGAAAAAGTATGCAGGAAAACCACTTTTTCTTCGGCATGGAAAAATGCGATTTCGGATGTATCGATATGTTTGTAAGTATCGCCTACCTGAATAAGAAAGCGGTTCTTCTTCCGGTTGCCCATCAGCATTTCTTCTAACTTCCGGTAGTCGAAAACAGGTGTAGTGTGGCGATGCAATTGCTCAAATTTTTCCAGCGAACGTTGCAAATCGGCTTCATCAATCGGTTTTAACAAATAGTCGATGCTATTGACTTTGAAAGCACGGATCGCATGTTCGTCGTAAGCCGTGGTAAAAATTACCGACACGTTCACTTTGGCCTGTTCAAAAATCTCGAACGAATTACCGTCGGCCAACCGGATATCCAACAATAGCAAATCAACGGCATTTGCGTTCAAAAAATCAACGGTCTGCCCAACGGTTTCAGTATGGCCTGCCAACTTGTATTCCGGTCTCAAACGGTTCATCATCCGCTTAATTTCTTCGTAAGCGAAACGCTCGTCTTCTACTATCAGAAATTTTGTCATATAAAATACCTATCAATCATTCTATTCCAAAAATACATAAAATCGTTGGTCTGTCATTCTATTTTCCGATGAAGTGCAGAATCGAAAGGATGAAATGTATGCTGCTATTTTTTATTTTGGCTTAGAGGTCAAATTCAACCACATGAAAATTAGGACTGTACACTTCTTCCCAAGTGCTCAAAAACTCAAGTGTCGTACGGGTTCGTATCCAATTCCTGATCATATCCGCTGCTCGTGCTTTCCCCGTCGGGTTAACTTTTTAGATGGCCTATTTCCGCTTTATATGAATTTATCTACTAATTCCAGAAACCGATCCTGTGTTTTTGTATGCTTCTTCTCTTTTTCAGGAAATTCTTTCTCGAATTCATTCAATTCTTCTTCGGTCACCCCATAAATATCACCTTCGTCATATATCCCTTCTATTCCTTCCAATGCGCCGGGATATAACTCCCACACCTGCATAGCCGCCGGGTATTTCTTGTCCTGATTGGTTATCCTGTACTCTTTCGACAACTTGAAGCCGAATCGCTTATAATACTCAGGTTCGCCGTAAATCAGGATAGCAGGATACCCCATCTCTTTTGCCAATTGTGCCGTGTGGGTTATCAACTTGCCTCCAATCCCTTTGCTTTGGTATTCGGGCAATACGCTTACCGGACCAAAGGCTGCTACTTTGTGTTCTTTACCGTCGTTGCCTGTGATTTTTCCTTCCACATATACGATATTTCCCACGATTTGATCATCATGAACGGCCACGAAATCGAGCGCTTTGATAAATTGCTTCTTCCTTCTTAAGTTGTGGACAAGTAAATGGTCGCTGCAACCGGGAGAATAAACATTCCAGAACGCTTCCCTGGTCACTTCCTCCACGCGCCGGTAATCTTTTTCTTCTTCCGGCCTTAACTTAATTTCCATAAAATTATATTTCATATCGTTGATTTATTGATTTTTATCAACTATTGCGCTACCTGCACTTGCAAATTTACGCTTTAAATTTAACGTCAGTTCGAGATAAGAATAAAAAAGAGAATATGATTTGTTATATTGTTATCACCCTTGACAGGATATGACCGACCTCTGTCAATGGTGTGCTTGTTCGCCCTGTCAGTGGCAAAATCGTTCAATTATAGTCACTTTACATCATCCAGACCTAACAGGAAAACAATACCTGTTAGGTTTTCGATATGTTCTCATATATGGGTCGACAGATCAATGGCTCGTAAATACTTATTCTAAACTCATATTTATTAGATTAAGTATTCAGCATCAATTAGTCTATACTATTTCTACCACAAAGGGCACAAGGACAACACAAGGTTCACAAAGGACTTTGTGCCCTTTGTGTAAAACTTTGTGTCCCTTGTGGTTCTCTTTTTATGCAAATTAATTCTTGACCCATACTTACTAATTAGTTTAACTAACTATTTTTTTGCTTTAAAATCTGATCTATTTCTACCACTATTCATGATAACATCCTATATTTGCTTTTGTATTCAAACACGTTCCATGAAGCCACATCACTTTTTTGCATTTGACTTAGGAGCTACGAGCGGACGTTCTATTCTTGCTACACTGCAAGACGGGATGTTTACTTTGAAAGAACTTACCCGTTTCCCCAATTGTATGGTTCGTATCGGCGACCGATATTTTTGGAATATTTACGCCTTGTTCGAAGAATTGAAAAACGGTTTGCGTGCGGCTGCTTCGCAAGGAATCCGGTTGGACGCCATTGGTATTGATACTTGGGGAGTCGATTTTGCATACGTGGCCGAAGACGGTTCATTCTTGGGACTTCCTCGTGCCTATCGCGATCCGTATACAAACGGAATGCCCGAAGCATATTTTTCAAAAATATCGAGAAAAGAAGTATACGACTTGACAGGCGTTCAAATCATGAACTTCAACAGCCTGTTTCAATTGTACGCAGCGAAAAAGGAGTCTTCTTCGGCATTGGCGTGTGCGCAACACATCTTATTTATGCCGGATGCCTTGTCTTACCTGCTCACAGGAAAGAAAGTCTGCGAATACACCATTGCGTCCACATCGCAAATACTGAATCCGCGTACCAAGAAATTTGAATCAAAGCTGTTCGAAGCAATCGGGATTCCGCCTTCGCTAATGCTTCCGGTTGTCATGCCGGGAACGGTGATTGGTGATTTGTCTGCCGGCATCCAAGAAGAATGCCATATAGAAGGTGTTCCGGTAATTGCCGTGGCAGGACACGATACGGCTTCGGCTGTGGCGGCTGTGCCTGCGGAAAATGAAAACTTTGCCTACCTGAGTTCGGGAACATGGTCGTTGATGGGCATCGAAGTAAAAGAGCCGATCATCAACGGGCAGAGTTACGAAATGAACTTCACCAACGAAGGCGGAGTAGAAGGCACGACCCGTTTCCTGAAAAATATCACGGGCATGTGGTTGCTGGAGCAATGTCGTAAAGAATGGGAACAGCAGGGAATTAAATATACGTATGATGAAATTGTCACGTTATCCGGTTCTGTTAACGCATTCCAATGGCTTATTGATCCGGATGATCCGGTTTTTGCCCACCCTTTCAGTATGACCCGAGCTATTGCTGATTATTGTGAGAAAACGAGCCAAAAACTGCCCCAAAACCACGCCGGATATATCCGTTGTATCTTCGACAGTCTAGCGTTGAAATACAAATATGTGTTGCACAGGCTTCAACAGGTAGCGCCTTTCAAAATCGAAAGGTTGCACGTAATCGGCGGAGGTTCTCAAAATAGATTATTGAACCAGCTTACCACCAATGCCATTGGC
>JAVBPN010000034.1:0-13146 GCA_031549585.1 Bacteroidales bacterium | reverse complement strand
GAACGTGGGGGGTACTTCATAATTTCTGCTATTACGAAATTTTCGCTTCTGCTGCTGTCATCATAAGCAAAAAAGCTTGTGCTTCGGTAGATGTTCCCGGTGCATTAAACATCGGTGACCCTGCAGCACCTTGTACGTACCCGAATTGATCCACTTTGGAGAGTGCTCCTTGTTGCATCTTTTTGGCCGCCTGTAGGTAACTGGAGTCGATTGCTCCGTTTTTCACGGCCTTATAAATGGCAAAAGCCGCCATTTGAGATAGGTTGGTTTCAACATAGGTTTGAGGATCATCCACAATATCATGGAAAAGTCCATCAGAACGCATATTGGCAAGTAATCCTTCCAATAATTCAACCAGATAAGAACTCACTTCTTTTCTGTATTCCTGCTGTTCTTTAGGAAGTAACTCATACACAATGGCAAAAGAAGCAGCAGCCCAGCCATTTCCTCCTCCCCAACACTTTTCCGACAGAAAACGATTATCATCATCACTCCAACGATGCGAATAGAGATTCTTTTGGGATTGCCACAAGCGGGCTCGATAACCCCGGTATTGTTTCATACATTCATCATAGTCTTTATAGGCAGCCAGAAAAGGAGGAACCATATAAATGGAATCACTCCATAATTGTTTACTGTTGTCAAGATGATATAGCGTTCCGGTTTGATCACGCGGAGCTTTATTCTTGCAGTATTCGTAAAGGCGATCGGCTGCAGATTTATATTTTTCTTCCTTAAACAGTTCATACACCTTTAGTATGCCATATCCTGCAGCGACAGGGTCTGTCACGTTGTTTCCTGAACCCAACATGCAGGTACGCCCATCACGGGATTGTCGCAGGATGGCTTCATCTACCATCAGACGTAACATTTCATGATCTTCACATTCAACCATAGCTTGTATAGCTGTTCCCTGTTCCCATGATGCACGTTGCATAGCGAACATAGCGTTTCGAGCTTTACTCAACAATGGATTGCTCTCCTGATCAATTTTTGTAGAAGAGGCTGCAGTACATCCCCCAAAAGCAATGGTAGGAACAGCCATAGAAAGACTTCGGATAAAATACCGTCTGTTTTGCATAATAATTAGTTTTTATAATGTGTCTTATCTTGAATTTCGATTACCATATAACAGTTTAATCCTTTATTAAGCCCCCACCGTTGAGCCGAATTTGTAATTATTAGCATGAAGGCTTCGCCGTTCGGCTCGGAATAACTGGCAATTTGTAATTGCTCCAAAAAGAAGAAGATCGAAAAACAGGTTAATACCGAACCATAAAAACACCAAAATAATATTATCCGATATAAACTGCTTCGGTTCAGCCGAACGATATTAGGGTTTTTCTTGTCAGCGATGAAAAAATATCAGATTTTTCAAGGGAGCACTTTAATTCCCCATTTCCGAAATAAATTTGACTCGCATCAAGCGTATATCTTCTTCGGAATATTCGTCTTCGCCCAATATTTTCAAAGCATCGTCAATGGATTCTGTTTCTGCTTCTTCCTTAAAATAAGTAAATATCTCGTCGCGGTGTTCTTTATCCAACACCCGATTGATGTAATAATCTAAATTGAGTTTGGTGCCTGAGTTGACAATCGCTTCTATTTCGGTCAATAATTCAGAAACTTCCAGATCTTTGGCATTGCAAATATCTTCCAAAGCAATTTGCCGGTCGATGGCTTGAATGATGTATACCTTTAATCCCGATTTATTGACTACCGACTTGACCACCATATCCTGCGGGCGGATGATTTCCTTTTCTTCGACATACGCTTTGATCACATCAATAAACCCTTGCCCGTAGCGTTGTGCTTTGCCTGCCCCAACACCTGCAATATTCTGCATTTCATTCATGGTGATCGGGTATTGAATGCACATATCTTCGAGCGAAGTGTCTTGGAAAATAACAAATGGCGGTAGATTCACTTGTTTGGAAGTTTTTTTTCGCAAGTCTTTCAATATCTCGAACAACTCTTCATCAACCGTACTGCCTTTCCCTGCCAAATTGACAGGCATGTCGTCATCTTCTTCACCGTATTCACGGTCTTGTGCAATTAAGACCGGGTATGGTTCTTCCAGAAACTCACGGCCTTTATCCGTTAATTTCAGCAATCCGTAATTTTCTATTTCTTTTTGTATCAGCCCAAGCACCAATGCCTGACGAGTAATCATGTTCCAGAAACGGGCATCCTTCTCGTCGCCTGTGCCAAACATTTCCAACTTGTGATGTTTATAACTTTTAATGGCGCTGTCGGCATTCCCGCTCAAGAAATTGGCCACATGTTCGCTTTTGAACTTTTCATGTAGTTCAACTATGGCTAGCAATAAGGTTTCCAGATATTGTTCTCCTTCAAATTGCGATTTCGGGTTGCGGCAGTTATCGCAATTTTCGCAATTTTCTTCCGTATAGTTTTCTCCAAAATAATGGAGCAGGAGCTTGCGGCGACACAATGCCGATTCGGCATACGCAACTGTTTCGAGCAACAAGTGTTTGCCTATTTCCTGTTCGGCAACTGGTTTGCCTTGCATGAATTTCTCCAGCTTTTGGATATCCTTATAACTGTAAAAAGTGATGCAATTTCCTTCGCCTCCGTCGCGTCCGGCACGTCCGGTTTCCTGATAATAGCCTTCGAGACTTTTCGGTATGTCGTAATGGATTACATAACGCACATCCGGTTTGTCAATACCCATCCCAAATGCAATGGTTGCGACAATCACATCGGCTTCTTCCATCAGGAATTTGTCTTGATTGGTCGACCGGGTGGTGGCATCCATTCCGGCGTGATAGGGCAGGGCTTTGATTTCATTCACCTGAAGCTGTTCTGCCAATTCTTCCACTTTTTTCCGGCTCAGGCAATAAATAATACCCGATTTATTAGCGTTATTCTTGATATATTTGATGATTTCTTTCTCAACATTTACTTTTGGCCGTACTTCATAATAAAGATTGGGACGGTTGAACGATGCTTTGAAGACTGTCGCATCCAGGATTCCTAAATTCTTTTGTATGTCATGTTGTACCTTGGGTGTTGCTGTGGCAGTCAACGCCATGATGGGCGCTTCTCCTATTTCACCAATAATTGGCCGAATGCGTCTATATTCGGGGCGGAAATCATGTCCCCATTCCGAAATACAGTGCGCTTCATCGATGGCATAAAAGGATATCTTTAATTGTTTGAGAAACAATACATTTTCTTCTTTCGTCAAAGACTCGGGAGCTACATACAGCAATTTGGTCTTGCCACTCAATATATCTTCCTTGACTTTGGTAATTTGCGCTTTATTCAATGATGAATTCATGAAATGGGCTACCCCGTCTTCGGCCATGAAATTTCGCATGGTGTCCACTTGATTTTTCATCAAGGCGATTAAAGGCGAGATAATAATTGCAGTCCCTTCCAACAGCAACGCTGGAAGTTGATAACAAAGCGATTTTCCTCCTCCGGTAGGCATCAATACGAATGTATTTTCACCATCGAGGACGTGGCGGATAATCGCTTCCTGATTTCCTTTAAACTTCGAAAAACCAAAATGCTGTTTCAGTTTTTCAAATAATTTGTCTGTTTCCTTTGCCATTTAATACGTTAACTACAATCTTGTTTCTCTATTTTTTCATAAATAAGGTCTTACGTCGTTTTCAAATACTGTGCCGTTTTATTTTGGCGCACATTCACGCGTTGCTAAACCTGTTTTTTATCTTTTTTGATTCGCCAAAAAGTAATATTTTTGCATGCGAAAAAATACTTTTGTTTTCTTACAAAAAACGCTTTGTCTTCATAAAAATAATGTGTGCGTTTTTCGGTATCGGAACACAAACTTATTATTTTTTTGACAATACACCAAATCATCACCAGATTAAAAAAATTAAAATATGGCTAAAAATATAAGCGGAGAAATGTCGTTTTTAGAACATTTGGAAGAACTTCGCTGGCATATCGTCCGTTCGGCGATAGCAGTTGTTGTATGTGCGATAGTCGCATTCATCTTTAGCCGGTTTATTTTTGACTATGTTCTCTTAGCACCAAAAAATCCGGACTTTTTCACTAACCGCATGATGTGCAAACTTGGAGGTCTTGTTGGCGCAGAAAGCTTATGCATTAATACCAAGCCCTTTATAATTCAAAATATCAGAATGGCTGGTCAATTTTCTGCCGACATCATGGTCTCTTTGATATCGGGGATAATTGTTGCATTTCCTTTTATTGTGTGGGAAATGTGGCGGTTTATTTCTCCGGCATTATATATTAAGGAAAGGGACCACGCACGGGGATCTGTATTTGCCATTTCGGCTTTGTTTTTAATAGGAGCGCTCTTTGGTTATTTCTTGATTGTTCCTTTATCTGTTCATTTTCTTGGAGGATGGGAAACCAGTAAAGAAATTCTGAATCAGATCGATTTGAATTCATATTTTACAACCATTGCATATATCCCATTGGCTACAGGGATAATATTTGAACTGCCAATATTGATGATATTCCTTACCAAAGTGGGGATTGTTACACCTTCTTTTTTGGTGAAATACCGCAAGCATGCATATATTGTATTGTTAATTTTGTCGGCAGTCATCACTCCACCGGACGTTTTTAGTCAAATATTGGTGGTGCTTCCATTGATACTCTTGTTTGAAGTGAGTATCGTGATGGCCAAAAGGGTAGAAAAAAAGCGTGAGCGTATTTTAGCAGAATCTGAAAATGGCTAAAACGACTAAATATGGCAAAGGCAACATTCCCATCACCGATTCAACAAAAATTATCGGTGTCGAATCGGGCAAGGTTCCTCCACAGGCGATTGACATAGAAGAAGCTGTGTTGGGCGCTATCATGTTGGAAAAAGACGCCATATATGAAGTCATTGAAATATTAAAGCCGGATGCATTCTATAAGGAATCGCACAGCAAGATATACCAAGCTATTTTAGACTTATCCATTCGTGAAGAGCCTATAGACTTGCTGACGGTTACCCAAGAATTGCGTAGTAAGAATCAATTGGAGGAAGTCGGCGGTCCGTATTACATTACCCAATTAACTACGCGGGTATTGTCTTCGGTGCATGCTGAATACCATGCCCGGTTGATTTACCAGAAATATATCCAACGGGAATTAATCCGTGTTGCGACCAATATACAAGAACGCGCTTTTGATGAAAGTGTCGATGTTGAAGACCTTTTGAATAGTTCGGAGCAAGCGATGTTTGAAATCACGCAGGGAACGATCAAAAAAGACATTCAACCGATCAATATACTATTAAAAGAAGCGATTGAAAATATCCAAGCTGCTGAAAAAAATGAAGGCAGCTTAAGCGGAGTGCCGTCAGGATATACCAAATTAGACCGCATTACCGCCGGATGGCAGAAAACAGATTTAGTTATCATTGCAGCCCGCCCTTCAATGGGTAAAACGGCGTTTGTGCTTTCTATGGCTCGCAATATGGCTGTTGACCATAAGCATGGGGTCGGTTTGTTTTCGCTCGAAATGTCTTCGCAACAATTAGTCAAACGTATGATCGTTTCGGAAACCGAAATTGAGTCGGATAAGATCCGTACCGGACGATTGAGTACTGGCGAATGGGAACAATTAGATGCAAAAATCACGAATTTGGTGAATGCATCTATCTTTATTGATGATACACCAGCCTTGTCGGTTTTTGAGTTTCGGACAAAATGCAGGCGGTTGGTGCAACAACACAACATTAGTATTGCGATTATTGACTACCTGCAACTAATGACGTGGACAGGCGATACAAAAGGCAATCGGGAGCAGGAAGTATCAAATATTTCGCGGTCGCTCAAAGCAATTGCCAAGGAATTAGATATACCCATTATTGCACTTTCACAGTTGAATCGTGGGGTGGAAAATAGAACCGGATTACAAAATAAACGTCCGCAATTGGCGGATTTGCGCGAATCGGGAGCAATTGAACAGGATGCCGACATTGTTGCATTTATACATCGCCCTGAATACTATGGATTTACAGAGGATGAAGAAGGAAATTCATTGCGGGATGTTGCAGAGATCATCATTGCCAAGCATCGTAATGGTGCATTGGATGATGTACACCTGCAATTCAGGAAACATTATGCCAAATTTGTAGAGCCGGGCATAGATAGCCTTTCTTTTGAAGTTCCCCAAGTGATACCATCCAGAATGAACGAGGACACTATGGCTGCGTTTTCTTCTACATCTAGCGCTTATCCTCCACCAGTACCGGATAATTGGGGCGATCAGTCCGACCCATTTTAATGGAAATGTATTCAAATCTTGTTTCTCTGCTAATAATCCTTTCCGACCTTGCCATTAATCATTAAACCTTAATCATTGATCATTATTCGTTCATATACTTCTGCCGACCTTCAAAGCGTGGTCGATTTGTTCACACAAACTGTTCACCGGATCAGTAGTGCATATTATTCTCCCGAAGAAATTGAAGCGTGGGCTCCTTCCAAACCTAATATGGATGAATGGGCGGAACGTCTTTCTCAAAGCCGGGTGATTGTTTATGAAGCTGAGCAACAAATATGCGGATTTGGGAGTATCAATCCGGAAACAAACACATTGGAATTGCTGTATACGCATTGCGATTATCAAAATCAAGGAATTGGCTCTGCAATTATTGATGATTTGGAACAGATTGCATTGGAATATGGGTGTACGGAGTTATTTCTTACTACGAGCGCCACAGCGTGGCCGTTTTATCAGAAGCGAGGATATGCTTACTATAAAAGTGAGAAAAAACTGTACGGGGATTATTCTTTTGATTGTCAGGTGTTGCGAAAATATTTACCCGTTTTTCCGGAAATACGAAGAACAAACAGGGAGTGGGATATAGAATCATCGCGTAAATTGTTAGAATCCGGAGAGTATGGATTTCTATCAATGTGTGCTGTTAATGGCTATGGCTACGGAATACCGATCAGTTATGCTGTATCGGGCGATTCTATTTACTTTCATTGTGCTGTTGCGGGATACAAGTTAGAAAATATCAAGCAAAATAACCGTGTCAGTTTTTGTGTGGTTGGAAGTACGCAGGTGCTTCCCGAACAATTTTCTACAAAATATGAGAGCGTCTTAGTCTTTGGGCGCATGGTTTGGGATTTGTCTGAAGAGGAACGCTTCAAAGCATTGGATTTGCTTGTGTTGAAATATTGCCCCGGTTTAGCAGAAGTATCTAAACCATACATTGAAAAATCTTTTAATCGAACGAATATTTTGCGTTTAGATATAGAGCATATTTCTGGCAAAAGTAGGAGATAAACTGCGTGGAGCGCTTTAAGCAATTTGAATTCATACAGATACATTCTTAAGGACGGTAAATTAACAAAATGATGTAGTTTTGTAATTCCGATATAAAATAGGAAAGTGTATCTAAAACTTGCAAGTAAGCGTCATTGCGAGCCCAAAGGGCGAAGTAATCCTGTTTATTGATTTGAGATTGCTTCGCTACGCTCGCAATGACGAAACAAAATCCCTTTAGATGCCTTCTCCTTTGTGTAATTAAAATTATTTGTAAGCCAGACAAAGCCAATGATCGATTATCTGAAACAGGATATAAAATATTTGGCCGGCGTAGGTGCCAAACGAGCGGAATTACTCAATAAAGAACTTCATATATATACGTTTGGGGATTTATTGTACAATTTCCCTTATAAATATATTGACCGTACCCATTTTTATACGGTCAGCCAGGTACAATCTTCCGATGCATACATTCAAGTCAGAGGCCGGATCGCTTCTATGAAGAAAGAAGGGATAGGAAACAAAGAACGCCTGGTAGCACTCATTTCCGACCATACAGGAGCTATACCTGCTGTCTTTTTCAAAGGCGTCAAATATTTATCCCAAAGGTTAAAAGTAGGAGGGGATTATGTGGTCTTTGGAAAACCTTCGGAATTTAATGGACAAGTTAATTTTGTGCATCCGGAGATGGAGCCGGCCGACAAACATGAAGAAGGTATAGAATCCATGCTTCAGGCACAATACTCGACTACTGAACGCCTTAAAAATAGCTACATTACATCCAGGGTGATCAGCAAACTTGTGGTGTCTGTTTGGCAAGGGTTAAAAACGAAAATTCCCGAAACATTTCCTGATTCTTTGATCGAACAGCATCATTTATTATCGTTACACGATGCTCTGTTCAATGCCCATTTCCCTCAAAGCCAGGCACTCATGCAAAAAGCATTACATCGGCTTAAGTTTGAAGAGTTGTTTTGGATACAATTGAAGATGCTTTATGTACGGGGAGAAAGGAAGCTATTTGTTAAGGGGTTTGATTTTAAGATAGTTGGAGATTATTTAAATCGTTTTTATTCGCAATACTTTCCTTTTGAATTGACCGATGCACAAATAAGAGTTATTCGGGAATTTCGCAAAGTCATGGGTGGCGGGCTGCAAATGATCCGTTTGTTGCAAGGTGATGTAGGAAGCGGGAAAACGTTGGTGGCCTTAATGGTGATGTTAATTGCCATTGATAACCGCTTTCAGGCTTGCATCATGGCTCCTACCGAGATTTTGGCTACACAACATTATCAAACCATCACCCGTATGCTTGGAGATCTGAGGCTAAATATTGCCTTACTCACCGGTTCGACAAAAAAGAAAGAGCGGGAAGCAATCCATAGCGGTCTGATGGACGGAAGCATTCATATATTAATTGGGACACATGCATTGATTGAAGACATTGTGCAGTTTGCCAATTTAGGATTGGTTGTTATCGACGAACAGCATCGTTTTGGCGTAGCTCAGCGCGCCAAGTTATGGAAAAAGAACGCGCAAGCGCCGCATGTCTTGGTAATGACGGCAACACCCATTCCTCGAACCCTTGCCATGACCGTATATGGCGACTTGGATGTGTCGGTGATTGACCAATTGCCCCCCGGCCGCAAACCGATAAAGACTGTTCATTATTACGATACTGCCCGAAAAGATGTATATGCTTTTATGCAAAAACAAATTTTGGAAGGGCGTCAGATATATGTGGTTTATCCGTTAATCAGCGAGTCCGAAAAAATGGATTACAAAAATTTGGAGGATGGGTTTGAACACATTCGTAACGCATTTCCTGAAAAAGATGACTACACGGTAACTATGGTTCATGGACGTATGTCTGCTGCGGATAAGGATTTGGCCATGCGTTTGTTCAAAGAGGGAAAAGTGCAGATCATGGTAGCAACTACGGTTATCGAAGTGGGCGTTGATGTGCCGAATGCTTCGGTAATGATCATTGAAAGCTCCGAACGCTTTGGGCTTTCGCAACTTCATCAGCTTCGTGGTAGGGTGGGGAGAGGGTGCGACCAGTCGTTTTGCATCTTAATGAGTTCGTATAAACTCAGCAACGACGCCCGCAAACGAATCCAAACCATGACCGCAACGAATGACGGTTTTGAAATAGCCGAAGCAGATCTTAAATTACGTGGGCCGGGAGATATTGACGGTACACAGCAAAGCGGTATCCCATTTGATTTGAAAATCGCACATCTAGGAAAGGATGGACAAATACTGCAATTAGCTCGTGATGCTGCTTCCGAAATACTGACAGATGATCCGGAATTAACCCATCTGGAAAACCAACTTTTGAAAAAAATGATACAGGATACTTCTGATCAACTGATTAATTGGAGCGAAATAAGTTAAATAGATTTAAGATTCAAAGTTCAAGGTTCAAAATTTAAAGGCTATTGCTTTTACTTGTTATTTGTGTTCATTTATAGTGGTTTATGTATCTGTGTTGATAAAATGATTTTCTTATCAGTAGGCGTTTAAAAATATTCAATTTGCCATATTCAATTATCAATTTTTAATGTACTTTTGAAGAATCAATCTTTCGTTGGTATGAATCGTTCCGGGTTACCATACAGGATATTCAGGTTTTATTATGAAGGATTTCGAAATATGACCGTTGGGAAAACGTTATGGATAATTATTTTAATCAAACTATTCATTATGTTTGCTATACTGAGATTGTTTTTCTTTCCGAACTTTTTGAAATCGAACTTTGAGAATGATTCACAACGAAGTAATTATGTTATTGACCAACTTACAAAATAAACCTTCAAGTCATGATTGAAAACGTTGATTTATCATTGGTTGATTGGTCGAGGGCTCAATTTGCCCTTACAGCGGCCTACCATTGGATCTTTGTTCCGCTCACGCTCGGACTGTCCTTTATTTTGGCTTTCATGGAAACAAAATACGTGTGTACCGGTGATCCGGAGTGGAAACGAACTACCAAATTCTGGATGACATTGTTCGGAATCAACTTTGCCATTGGTGTAGCAACAGGCCTTATTCTTGAATTTGAGTTCGGAACCAACTGGTCTAACTATTCGTGGTTTGTGGGCGATATATTTGGTGCTCCGCTTGCCATAGAAGGAATCTTTGCTTTCTTCTTAGAATCTACGTTCATTGCAGTGATGTTTTTCGGGTGGAATAAAGTTAGTAAACGGGCGCATTTGGTTTCTACTTGGCTGGTTGCTGTGGGCGCTTCCGTGTCTGCTTTATGGATTCTGGTGGCCAATGCATGGATGCAGTTTCCGGCAGGCATGCATTTTAATCCGGATACAGCCCGCAACGAAATGATCAACTTTCGGGAAGTATTGCTATCTCCGGTTGCCATCAACAAATTTTTTCATACTGTGTTATCAGGTTTTGTATTGGCTTCGGTTTTTGTAATCGGGGTAAGTGCATGGTTTCTACTGAAAAAACGCGAACAGCTTTTTGCGCGCAGAAGTATTAAAATTTCTGCAGTTTTCGGACTGGTTGCATCTATTCTTGCTGTGGTTACCGGCGATTCGTCCTCGCGCATCATTGCAAAACACCAACCCATGAAATTTGCAGCGACTGAAGCATTGCACGTAGGGAAAAGCGATGCAGGCTTGACGGTTTTCGGGATACCTTCGCAAACCGAAGAAACAAGCATGAAAATTGAAATACCCGGATTGCTTTCATTGATGACTTGGTATGACCGCGATGCATATACGACGGGTATTAATGATTTAGTAGACGGGAATCCGGAGAGAGGCATCATGTCGGGTAAAGAAAAAATCGCTCGAGGTAAAGTTGCCCGTGAAGCGCTCAAAATATACAAAGAAGCAAAAGCCAACAACGATCCAAGAGTAGAAGAATTGAGGGCTAAATTCAATGACCCTAAATTCATCGACGAATATTTCAAATACTTTGGATCCGGATTCTTAAATGATGCCAAAAGTTTGGTGCCCAATGTGCCATTGACATTTTGGTCGTTCCGTGTAATGGTGGGGCTTGGGTTTTATTTTGTACTTCTTTTTGTCGCAGTACTTTGGTTGACGCGTAAACCTATTGTCGAACCTCGCCGCTGGTTATTGTGGTTAATGTTGTTATCTATACCCTTGCCATATCTTGCAGGGCAAGCAGGATGGGTTGTTGCCGAAGTAGGCCGGCAACCGTGGGCTATTCAGGATTATTTGCCTACGGCAGCGGCTGTTTCTCAAATTGATGCAAGTGCGGTTCAAATTACTTTCTGGCTATTTGCAGCAATTTTTACCACTTTGCTGATTGCCGAAATATCTATTATGGTTCGGCAGGTGAAAATAGGGCCTAAGGAGAAATAAAAATAAGGTCAGCATTGATTGTGTGCCTTACATGTAAAACTTTGTATCTTGAACTTTGCTTCATCTTTGCTCTTCATCCGGTGGGATGTTGATCCGGAAATATTTAATATTTATGGGATTTCTTTCCGTTGGTATGGATTGTTATTTGCGGCTGCTTTTGTGTTTGGGTATTTCATTATTTGGAAAATCTTTATCCGGGAATCTGTTCCGCGCTCGCTACTTGATCATCTTGTTTGGTATGTGGCCATTGGTACATTGATTGGCGCTCGAATGGGGCATTGTCTTTTCTATGAACCAGACTATTACATACAAAATCCTTCCGAAATCATTAAAATATGGAATGGCGGTTTAGCAAGCCATGGAGCCGGTATCGGAATTTTGGTTGTTCTATATATTTTCTCCCGTGTCGAAAAGCGTTCATACATTTGGCTACTTGACCGTGTTGCCATTGTTGTTGCGTTGTCTGGATTTTTTATTCGCATCGGAAATTTAATGAATTCTGAAATATATGGAATCCGGACTTCTTTACCGTGGGGTTTCATTTTTGTACGTGCAAATGAAACGTTGCCGAAACATCCTACCCAGATTTATGAGGCTCTTTCATACTTATTGATATTCGTATTGCTTTGTTTTCTTTACTTTAAAAAGAAATTATATCCGGGAAGATTATTTGGCGTTTTTCTTTTCTTTTTATTCTTGGTTCGGTTTTGTATCGAATTCATCAAAGAAGACCAAGTGGCATTTGAAAAAAATATGTTTTTAAATATAGGACAACTCTTGAGTATTCCCTTTATGATTGTTGGTATATATTTCTTGATACGTAAACCGAAACCTAAACAAGAGGTATAATTTTGATATTGAGAATTGTAGATTCTTTTTGAGAAAATTAGTGTGAAATATAGGTCACTATATGAAACATTTTTTGTTTTTTTACGTATTTCATTGAAAAAGATATTATCTTTGAAAGTCAAATATTAATTTTTCACACCTATGGCAAATCATAAGGCAACTCCGCAAGAAATAAAGGCAAGGATTGAGAAAAAGAAAAAACAGAGAAAATATAATTTACCCGTTATCGGCCATTTTGCTGACCGGAGCGTTCTTTTTGACTCTATCATACAAGCTTATGAAGCAACAGGCATACATTATTCGCTGATTTTTGAAGCATGTATTGGAAAAATACGCCAAGCGCATAATGTTGTATGGGAATACAAAAAGGGAAATCACTACATCAAGTACAAAGCGTACTATATTAATGCACATGACAAATATACTCGCTTCCAGAACTTTAATGGTTAGTAGTTTGGGATAAAGTAGCAAGTGCTAAAAATATAACGACCTTCAATAGGCAAAGAGATTATTCTTGTCTAATGAAGGTTGTTTTCGTTTCTATATACTCGTCTTTTAGGACTATTTTCAGGGTATATATGCAAAAAATGGTTGGTAAAATATAGTTATATCCCTTATTGATACTGTCAGATAGAAAAGTTTATTGAAATGCGTTTCAATAAACTTTTTTGTTATGGGTCAATTCAATAGATTTCGTTGTTGGGGATGTGGT
>JAVBPN010000094.1:0-5622 GCA_031549585.1 Bacteroidales bacterium | reverse complement strand
ATGTCCTCTTTTGGAAGATCGCTATTAAAGGTTAAAGTGACTGACTTTTCTTCGTTCGGAAACACTGTGAAATAATTATCAGAATAATACACTGGTAATATCCTCTCTCCAGTTTTCTTATTAAAAACAGAAATCCGGTTGAAGAAATCAATTTGTTCCTTGGCTTTAACGTTTACGATAGCATTACAATCGCTTCCATTTTTATTCAAATTGATTGTAACGGAAGCATTTGCCTTCGGCATAGTTTTTAATTGGGTATAATCTTTAGGTACAACAGAAAGCCAATAAGTGTTGTCCGTATACATTTGCCGATCATCTTTCAATTCCAACCGCAAAAAATATACTCCATTCACCTGCGAAGGCGGAATCGCTTCAAACAACGATTTGACCATATTGGCTTGTATAGATGTGCTCTCGATGCGATCGCTCAATAATTTTCCATCTATTTGATACATGCGCACCCTGACACTTAGTTTTTCCTTATTTGCCAAGGTAGTATTTACAACCTCTACTTGTTTGGTTCTTGAATTGTATTGCACATGTACAGGCTCTCCTCCTTTACGAGTTCCATAATAACAAGCATTCACATCTAAATAATAATCATACATGTGACCACGTAAAGCCGTCCAAGGATTTTGGGTTTTCCACATCAACATGCCCGTATACCATGTCCACATGTTGGACGCCCAACCTTCCATCAACGCCCGATATTGGTCATAATTGAGCAACTGTGCAATATTACAGAACTCTTCTCCCGACTGAGGAACAGCGTAACGCTCAATATGTTGCCCATAAGGAAGATATTTATGATATTGCCATACACTATTTACTTGTCGCCCGGTTTTGGGAAAGTCATTGAAATCTGCTTCACTCATAATTGCCCGCATGGCAGCAGCTTCAGGAACTCCCACTGAACCCAATTCGGGATTGAACGGCGTGGAACGGAATGTAAAAAACCATTCTATTTCTTGAATACCATATGGCCCATCTCCCACTCCGCCAATTGTATTTCGTGTAAACACCGTATCGGTAGAATAACTGGCAAAGTGACGGGTATTATCATAGCGGGGCATGATATCGGTTTTGAGCGCACGGTCAATATCCTCCGAAGCAGGCCATTCATTACCTCCACACCAGATACATAAACTCGGATGATTGCGCAACATCTTTATTTGATCAATCACAGATGCAATAAATAGTTCGTGGTTATCCGGATAAGCATGCCGGCGTTCACGTGAATCTTTCTTCCGGGCATCGTTCCATGCACCATTAGCATCACCAGTTACCGACAAATCTTGAAAAACCAATACCCCAAACTCATCGCAAGCATTGTAAAACTCAGGCCGTTCGGGAAGCGCACCTCCCCACACACGGATCATATTAAGGTTCATATCGGCATGAAAACGAACTTCTGTGCGATAACGCTCAGGCGTCAATTGCAACATCCAATCCGATGCGATATAATTTCCTCCGCGAATAAAAATCTTCTGCCCATTTACGTAAAACTTGCGTCCTCCGGTTGCAGGATCTTTTTCCGTAGCCAATTCCCGAATACCAAAACGTACATTCTGTTTATCCGATACCTGAGATGTCCCATCAGTAACCCTCAACTCCACCTGATAAAGTTCTTGTTTTCCCATCCCGTTAGGCCACCAAAGACGAGGGTTTTTCAATGTCATATTCGGAAGTACTACCGTTTTCGTCTCGTAAGGATTAAGTGTTACCTTCATGCTCATCGTCTTTCCTTCTAATTCATAGCTAATGGTAGCGTTTTGCACCTTTTCCGTCAGGTTTTCCACTTCGGTATTTACCAACAACAAAGCGTCAGCTTGCTTATCGCCCGGAATGCGTGTGCCGGACACTTTAGTGATCACTTGCGGGTGTTGCAAACGGATATGACCCGAAGTAGAAAGCGACACTTCGTCCCATATTCCTGTATTACGGTCACGAACAGGTTGTATCCAATCCCATCCGGGTGTAAAGTGCATAGTGACATTACGGGCTATTTGCCCATCACCAGCTTGCCCACCATTAGCTTCTCCTGGAAAATCAGGTGGAAGTACAAGCACAGCAAGCGTATTCACACCGTCATAACGAACAACTGAAGAAATATCATAGCTTCGACGAATAAACATCCCTTCATGTGTGGTTGTGGAAATACGTTTCCCATTCAAGAAAATCTCTGCCTTATAGTTAATACCTCGAAAATTAAGCCACAGGTGTTTGCCCTTATCCATTTCAGAGAGTGTAAATTGCTTCACAAACCAATAGGTATAAAAGTCCTTGCCAACATGAAAAATATCCGGAATTAATTCATTATTTATCCCAAAATACGGTGAAGGAACCAATCCATTATTTAACAATGTTGTAAGTACCGTTCCTGGAACCGTTGCGGGCAACCAGCCCCTAAAATCCTGTTTTCCAGAGGAAAGCTGTGTCCCATCTTGCAAGATATAACCGGATTGTTTTGCAATCCAGCCATGGTTTAATAATACTTTTTCAGGATTAACAGGCATTACCACTTTTTCAATGATGGAATCATCATTCTCCTTACAAATTAATGCATTGACAAATAAATAGTTGAACAACAAAAGGATAAAACAAATCTTTTTCATAAGGTTGTCATTTTATGTTTAACAAACATTCAAGCAATAGAAAATATTACAAATTTAGTAAAAATTCAAAATTTAAGAGTTAAAGTTTTTTGAATTTAATGCGATTTTTTTGAATAAAATAACGTGTATCAATATCAAAATTTAACTTTTGATTTTTATCTGCCGGCATGAAGTAAAGCAAATGAAAAAATAGTAATTTTGGACATCCTGTTGAACGGATCAGCTGGATTAAAACAATAGTTATGGAAAGACGTATTTTTTTGAAAACTACATTGATGGGGACAGCATCTATTGGGCTCGGATCACTGGTTTCCGGAGGATTATCCGAAATCTACGGACAAAGAGCGCCAAGCAATAAAGTAAAAGTTGCATTGATCGGTTGTCGCAATATGGGATGGGACGATCTAAGCACATTCCTGCAATATCCCGAAATAGAATGTGTCGCACTTTGTGATATTGATGATGAATGGCTCAACAGGCGCGCCACGGAAGTGGAGAAAAAAGCAGGAAAGAAACCCGGACAATTGGTTAAAGATTGGCGTAGAGTGATTGACAACAAAGATATAGATATGGTTATTGTTGGCACACCGGATCATTGGCATTGCTTGCCGGCTATTTCCGCTTGTGAAGTAGGTAAGGATGTGTATGTAGAAAAACCGTTGGCAAATAGTATAGAAGAATGTAACCTGATGGTAAAGGCTGCGAGAAAATACAATCGTATTATACAGGTTGGCCAATGGCAACGGAGCGATCCTCATTGGAATGAAGCGGTTAAATTTATACATGACGGAAAAATCGGCAAAGTGAGAACGGTAAAAGTATGGGCTTATCAAACCAGCAAAGGCAATCTGCCAAAGGTTCCGGATGGTACTCCTCCGGCTGGCGTTGATTACGATATGTGGTTGGGTCCTGCTCCCAAACGAGTATTTAATGCAAATCGGTTCCATTACAACTTCCGTTTCTTCTGGGATTATGCTGGTGGCCTCATGTCCGATTGGGGTGTGCACTTGCTCGATTACGCACTTGAAGGAATGAAGGCCGGATTACCTGCATATGTATATGGCGCCGGAGGCAAATATGCATATCCCGATGACGCAGTAGAAACACCCGATACGTTGATGGCTACTTACAAATATCCCGATTTTAACATTATTTGGGATCATGCCTGTGGCATCAACCATGGAATATATGAAGGTGAGGGACTTGCTTTTTACGGTGAGGACGGAACATTGTTCCTCACACGTGCTGGTTGGGAAGTACGTCCGGAAATGGGTAAAGCGGGAAGATCGTTCCCATATTGTTATCCATGTGACGAAAATCCTGCAAAAGCAACACCACGCATGGAAGCTGTCGCTTGGAAAAAAGGAGAAGGGAAAGGCTTATATAACCATGTAGGCAATATGCTCGATTGTATCAAAACCCGTAAATTGCCCAATGCGGACGTAGCAATCGGGGCTAAGGTTGCTAATCTATGTCACTTGGCTAATATTTCTTGCCGGGTTGGCAGCGCCCTTACTTGGAATGACCAATCAAGCACCTTTGTCAATCATAAGGAAGCTAATGATCTGGTCAAAGCACATTATCGTGCTCCCTGGAAATTACCGACGGTATAAGACCAACATACAATCAAAAAATTACCCTGGCAGAAATTATCAGATTCTTGCTGGGGTAATTGATTTTATGAGCGGTTGTAAAGCTATTCACAATCAGTTCATCACTTCTTAGATGAACTCTTGATGCATTTTAACAAGAAAATAATCAATACTTTTTGTGGATATCAAAAAGAAAACTAATTTTGCTTCTCCAAAAAATAAACTTTTTTAATTTAATTTATTCATTAATAGTATTTTATGTTAAATCATTACGAAACCGTTTTCATCGTAACTCCCGTTTTGTCTGACGTCCAGATGAAGGAAGCGGTTCAAAAATTCACCAGCCTCATTAAGGACGAAGGAGGCGAAATTGTAAATGAAGAGGATTGGGGTCTGCGCAAGTTAGCCTATCCGATTCAGAAAAAGAGTACGGGATTTTACTATCTCATTGAGTTCAAATCGGAAGGTAACTTCATTCAGAAATTGGAAACAGAATACCGCCGTGATGAACGTATCATTCGATTCTTGACGTTTGCCATGGATAAATATGCCGTGGAATACAGTGGAAAAAGAAGAAAAAAATTACAAGAAAAACCCGTAGAACAAGCAAAGGAGGAATAAATTATGGCACAAAATCCATCTGAAATAAGATACTTAACCCCGGTAACCGTAGATGTACAACGGAAAAAATATTGCCGGTTCAAAAAAATGGGGATCAAATATATTGATTATAAAGATCCTGAATTTTTGAAAAAATTCCTGAACGAACAAGGTAAAATTTTACCGCGCCGTCTTACCGGTACTTCATTAAAATATCAAAGAAAAGTGTCAACCGCAATCAAACGTGCCCGGCATTTAGCCTTGCTACCGTATGTTGCTGATTTATTGAAATAATCAAGTAAGGATTGAAGAAATGGAAATCATATTAAAACAAGATATAGTCAACTTGGGGCAAAAGGACGACGTGGTGGTTGTGAAAGACGGATATGCTCGCAACTATCTGTTGCCAAACGGATTTGCAATTATTGCTACTCCTTCTGCTAAAAAAATGGTGGCTGAGAATATCAAACAACGCGCCCACAAAGAGGCAAAAATCAAAGCAGAAGCAGCCGTATTAGCTGAAAAAATGCAAGGTATTGCATTGACCGTTGGTGCAAAAACAAGTACTTCCGGTAAAATATTCGGTTCGGTAAATACCATCCAAATAGCCGAAGCTTTGAAAGAAAAAGGGTTTGAAATTGACCGCAAAGACATTATTCTGCCGGTTGTTCAAATTAAAGAAGTCGGATCATACAAAGCGAAAGTCAAGTTGCATAAAGAAATATATGTAGACATTGATTTTGAAGTCGTTTCCGAGTAAATTCAAGTAAAAATAGAAAAGGCATCAAAATCTAATTGATGCCTTTTTTGTAATA
>JAVBPN010000244.1:0-9615 GCA_031549585.1 Bacteroidales bacterium | reverse complement strand
GGGGCGGCCCCTTACTGTCCCAATTCCACCTGGTTTTTCACCAACTCGTAATATATCCCACGCCGTTCGGTCAGCTCCTCATGTGTGCCCTGCTCGGCTACTTTGCCTTTGTCCAGCACCACAATATTATCGGCATGACGGACCGTGCTCAGGCGATGTGCTACCACCACCACTGTTTTGCCGTGATAGAACTGTTCCAGGTGCTCCATGATCTCCCGTTCATTTTTGGCATCCAGGGCGTTGGTAGCTTCGTCGAAAAAGATGAATTCCGGATTGTGGTATACGGCGCGGGCAATCAGGATACGTTGTCGTTGCCCTTGGCTAATGCCGTTGCCTTCCATCCCGATCTTGGTGCTATACCCTAACGGCAACGAGTCTATAAACTGTTCGATGTTGGCCACGGTCACTGCTTTGAGCAGCCGTTCCTTATCGACGATCTCTTCGCCTACAGCAATATTTTCAGCGATGGTATCCGAAAAGATAAAACCATCCTGTAGCACTGCAGCTGTTTTCGACCGCCACACGTGCGGGTTGATGTTCTGTAAGCTGGTTTCTCCCACTCTAATATTACCCTTGTTAGGCATGTAGAATCCCAACAACAACTTTACCAATGTTGTTTTTCCGCTTCCACTGGCGCCCACGATAGCCGTCACCCGATTATGCGGAATGGTAAGGTCGATACCATCCAACACATAATCCCGGTCGGCACCGTCGTAACTGAACTTGAGGTTTTCGATGCGGATGGTTTTGTCCCGTGGAAGGGCGGTAAGTTTTGTACTACTTTGCTGGTCTTCATCTTCCTTAAGGTGTACCTCGCCCAACCGTTCCAGGCTGATCTTGGCATCCTGCCACGAACGGGCAAAACCGATAAACTGCTCAATCGGTGCGCTCAACTGTCCTACGATATAGGTAAGCGACATCATCATCCCAAGGGTCATCTGCCCTTCCACCACCGCCTTGGCTGCATTAAACGAAATAAGGATACCCGTGACCTGGCTAAAAAACACCGAACCCAATTGCTGGTATTGCCCCAATGCCAAGCCCTGGACACTGATTTTAAACTGCTTAACCTGTATGCGTTCCCACTGCCAGCGCTTTTGCTTCTCATAATTGTTGAGTTTGATTTCCTGCATGCCAGTAATCATCTGCACAATGGAGCTCTGGTTGGCCGATGCCTGTGCAAAGCGCTTAAAATCCAGTTTGCGCCGCCAACGCATGAACGATAGGATCCAAAGCACATACAACGTGTTCCCAACAAGGAAGATCACCAGCACCGTAAGGTTATAATATGCCAGGATAGCGCCGAATACCACGAAATTGAATAGTGAGAATATCACGTTGAGCGATGACCCAGTGAGGAACGACTCGATACGCCCGTGGTCGCCGATACGCTGCATGATATCGCCCACCATCTTGGTATCGAAATAGTTCATGGGCATCCGCATGAGCTTGGCTAAGAAGTCGGAAATGAGCGAGATGTTGATGCGTCTGGATGGTATAGCTACGGCCATAGTGCTTGGTGACCATACGCAGGCAAGCCGGACCACAGTCCATGGCATCAAGCTGCTGGGTGAAAGGAAATTTTTTGATCAATTTGAAAAGATATTTGGCATGTAAAAATAACAAATTACCATATACAAACCCATTCCGGTGGGATTAAATCCGTATCGGTCACATCCAAATCTTCGCCAAGCAACCATTTTTGAGGGGCGATAACCATCTTATCCGGATTCGAATTAAGCCAGGCCGCCCACCAGCTAAATGAACTATTGGCGATGATATTATGTTGGCACCGGCTCATCAGATACATGTCTTCCATGCCAGAGTGACCTCTTATGATCTGAAACTGCACTGGGATATCAAAATAAGATTCTATCCAATCGGGATCATCAGAAAAAACATAAAATACAGGATCGTTCACCTTATGTTGTATCCATTCGACGGCATGTTGATAGTATTGAAGTGGCAATATCCCCTGTGGGTTATTAGCATAATCAGTTCTCCGGATATGAATACCTACAGAAGATGCTTGGGATAATGACATTTCAAATCTTTTGACCTCTGGAGAAATCAGCTCGTCCCTGAAACAAAAATCCGCACGTATGTTTTCTCCTATTGATTGGAAATATTTCCAGGATTGCCAATAACCAATCAAAAAACAAGGCAACTCTGTATCATAAAATCCTTTTTCGTATGTACACCAGGAATCTTCTTCGTAGACGTTTAACTCATCTGGTAATTGCGGCAAAATTCCGTCAGATAAGACATCAGCCTTAATCGCAAAAACTGACAGTTCATATTTCCGGTAAGCTACATTATGATCATAAAGACATGTGTCTAATATTATTCTGGAACCTGTATGGTTTGCTAAAGACCTGGCACAGGCATATTGAAACATCTGGTTTCCCAATCCTCCCAATAGCCGAATAACAATCACATGTTTGGTCGGCCCCTGATCGTTTGTATCCCTTAAAAAGGCATGCCCGCCATACTTCATTTTATCCCGGACAATGATTTTAGGTTCAAATGGGAGTTGCCATCCTTCAGGAAATACATATGATGGAAATAGCATACGGACTTTCTTGCCAATAATGTACCTGTTGAGATGTGATTCATCATACATCATGCCATATTGCGATGATCCCATTCTCCAAATCTTTATCAATATTCGATTTTAGCGTTTTTATCAAAGTTAGGAATGATTTGCTTTGTCCTCCATTAAGTCCTCCCGCAACATAATATTCGCCTTCATCTTCTGCAATGTAGGCAAGGGAATGCGGGTTGCGCTCATAGGTATATTTATCTTTCGGCTGATTGTAAAATCCGGGATGTTGCACAACAAGTAAGCCTCCTTCTTCAACCGAAGGAAGAATTTCTTCTCCGATTGGTGCTACCAGAAGCATATTGGCATTGAAAAAATATACATAGTTGTAATCGTTTAGCTCATTTTCTATATCCAGGAACATATTGAACCGCATAAGTGTTGAAAAAGGCCATTCTAACACTTTTTGTTTGATCTTATGTATCCGGGGATTCTTCTCATCATCAATCTCAAATGTATCTGTAAATACGTAATAATGTTTTTCATACCCGGGTAAAAGAAAACGTTCGGCACTTTTGTAGAAATCAGTCCAGAAAACAACATATTTACCGGTACAAATGTAGAGTATTGCGATTTTCATGTTAACTTATTTTTTGTATCGTTGGTGTAACAAATCTAAAACAACACATGTATTTTCTTTTCTCTCCGGAGAATCTACCCGTAAAGGGATAATGAATGAAACATCCTTCATGACACATCAATTAAATCCAACCAACCGCTTATAGACGGATCCAACATGGTAAGCAGGCACATGGCCATATCGCTTAATGCATATTTGTTTAGTACAAGCCACTTGCTGTCCTCAAGATAATTCATTATGTCCTCATCAAAATCTTGCAATTGCTTCATCAGTTTGCTACAAAATATGAAATTTATCAATTGAAAACAACCAATTTTCTCTTCCATAATTCTATGATGCTATCCGAAAATGCACGGATATCCTCCCGGTCGTATCCATTCCTGACCACGATCCCCTCTATGGTTTGTGTACCATCACATTGCTTAAGTAAAGCCAATAAATCGTTATCGACTTCGTTAAAACGAATCTGCCCGCAGGTAATGATGCTTTGATCATTTATTTCCTGGATATGGAATGTACTGGACAAACAAGGTTTGAGCGTTGGATGCAACTGCTTGTCCTGTAGATGAGCGTGTAGTTTCATGACCTGATCGATGGTCTGCGTAATAGCCCGGTGAAAAGAATGATAAGAATAACCATCAGCCAATACCAAATCACGCAACATGAGCATTTCATTTTCGCAGGATACGATCAACGCTCGTTGTATCTCGGCCTGCAATAAATCCAAAGGGATATATTCGTCGCTGGTGGCGCCAGCACGTCCCCGGAATCCGTATTTCTTGAAAAGTTCATAATTTTCGGGAGTGACTTTCCCTCCCAACCCGTGATCGCCCACCACTACACATGGTTTACACAAAGCCATAGCTTGAATGGCCTGGTATCCGGAAGCCATCACCAAATGCGCTTTTTTGAATGCTGCTATGGACTGCTTATGGGGTATAATACGTACAAGGTTGTTCATTGCCGGTTTTAGCGTCCGGTATTCTTCGCCGATAATGGTTAACCGGAAATTAAAAAGATTGGTAAGGCTCAATATTTTGCTGTCTATCCGTGAAGTACTGTTCCGAACCGGGTAATAAACCAATTCGTAACAGTCCGGCTGGTCATCATACCGGTAATAATTTCCGGATGCGGTTATGGGTGTATGCAACGGGTTACACAGTTCGGCAGGGATATTCCAGTACGCCAGGTTAGCTCCGGCCGTGGATAATACAGCATACAAATTATCGAAAGGTGCTACATAGCCGGTGAAGTCATCTACATGCGAAACAATAATTACGGGAATTTTGCGTAAAGATTGCATGATCTTGCGGAATAAGGAAAAACTCAAGGAATTCTGTACAATAACAAGGTCCCATTCTATTGTAGCAATATCATCTGGTGATGCTATTTCAGGATTATCAAAATACCCATAAAAAAGTTCATCTCCATATACATATACCCTATGGTGGGAAAGACGAAGACTCCGAAGTAACGACCTAGAGAAATCTGCAAAAGTAGGACTGTATTGATAGATATTGCCTAAATATAAAATATTCATACACTATGTATTGTTTTGCAATTTATTTTACTTTTGTGCAATTAGGCATATGATTAACCTTCGGCGTTTAATGTGCGAGTAATACCCAATAAGTCCGCATATGAATATTGCTCTGACAAAAGTAATTTTCCATTAACTAATATTGCCGGAGTATGATCAAGAACTGCCTGTTGATTGAATTGATATAAAACTTCCAGCTCCCTCTCGTTATCATCTACGGGTACAACCGGATATGTTTGTTGCAATGTTTTCCAATTTTTATCAGGCATGGTATACCATGTATCCAGCATGATAAAAAAATCGTTTTTATCCATTACCCTGTTCAGGGAAATAAAATGCCGGATGATATGCTTCGAATCATCGTCCATTTCAGGGTGGGCGGCAAATATCAACCGGTAGCCGATTGACGGATATATATCCGTCAATTGTTTCATCTCTTTGATCGCTTTGCTACAATGCGAACAGGCCTTGCTCACATAAAGGGTCACCTCATAAGTCGACTGTGAATTCCCCCATGTAAATCCGACATCACTTGTTAAATATTCTTTTTCCGACAATTGTGATTGTAAAGTTCGGGAGTCATACTTTATACGTGCTACTTCCCTCCGGCTGGCATATAACCGTTCTTTTTCTCCATTTGCATTATGTATATATGAAACAAGTGCCACACATGTCAAAAAAAGCAGTAACAACAATGCTATTTCCGGAACATGTAATCCCAAATTCCGAGATATATGACCATAAAGAATTGTGGCATTAGTCCACAAGAGAATAACAACAGACGAACAAAATAGGCACCATTTACGGATAATAAAAGCCTGGACGAATATAGACCATAATGTAAAAGGAAGCGTGACGAGTGTGAGCCAACATAGTGGCGATAACCAATCGTAGCTTAAAGGAGCAATGGTAATCCACAACAAGGTAGCGGCAAAGTATGCGATTCCCAGTTCCGCCCAAGATATCCATCCGAAAAATTTTGAATAACGTGAGGAGGTTATCTGGTTACAATCAATATGTTTTCCGGATTTACAGAACTTATCGACCAAGCGATTGAATTGGCGTTTTTCCTGTTTGATGAGTATATAGCTAAGGTATAAGCCTGCCACATTGGTAAACAGAAGACACACTTTAGGGATAATGGGAAGTTGTGCATCATTTGTCCACGATATATACATCAACAAAGCCCACAGCAATGTGCTGATACTTGCTATGCCATATCGGAATATTTTTTCGGTTATTTCTTTCCGGCGCTTTTGGGCATAATCAGGCTCCCCTGCATTATTAATATCCTCAAAAGCCAAAGCCACACCCGACCATATCTGTTCGAAGTCGGCATATGTAATAACGTGCTTATTATCAACTGCACTCCAGTAATATACTTTCGAATCGGTAATTTGTGTCACCCATACGTGTTCTCCCCTTTTCAAGTGAGCAATTACTGGAATGTTTAATTTATAAAGTTTTTTCAAAGATGGCTTAAAAACAACATGTTTTACACGCCAACGGTCTAATGAATCAGAAATGCACAAAACGGATGGATAATCTGGATGTGTGAGAACAGTTTTTGCAATACTTTGAGTAGGTATTGATATATCATAGACTTTAAGTACTTTAAGAAGTAATTTGACTATAGGGTTTGCCATAAGTGCTTATTTATTTTACAATTACTTGGCGTATTACTTTTTCAATGTAATGATAAATAGTACGGGATTATCTTTTTCAGTCCGTTTAGGGAATGATTCGGGCAACTCATCAAATTGTTTATAGTAGTAAAATTCATCATTTGACGGATCAACAGGCCTCATATACAGATCATTTCCCGTCTTACAAATATTATCATCAAATCCGTTTTTTACGTTATATTTTTTCTTTGAACGAAAATCATAGCAAAATGTATATAGAATAAAATCATTGTCTTGGACAAGAGTATATGTAGCTATCAAGAATCGTTTGGTTATCCTCACAGGTTCCAAAATAATAGGATATCCCCTCTCATAAATATTTTGTGATTCACTTTTACGGTAATGATAATTTCCATAATTTAAATGTAAGATTGGTTTTAGTTGATGTCCATCTACATGGTAAAGAGTATCACGCATGATGCGATCTGTATGATCACTTGGAACATTTACATATAACATGTTGTTAACTAGTGAAAAGCTATTATCACCGAATGACACTATGAACTTAGGAATATCAGGCCGGAATAACCTTATACTATCCTGTATTTTCAACTTTTTATCCAATTTGAGCGCCCAGATTTCATAGTCCTTAGTGTTGACGCCAGATAGGACTTTCCTGGCTATTGCCCAGATATATGGATCACAAAATGAAAATTCCTTAATAAAAAAATAAGGATGTTTGAAACGCGATTGAGACACAACTGTCCCGTCATATTTATAGTATATGATCTGTGCCCCTTGTCCGCGAACAATGAGCTCCTTATTTTCCTTATCCAAGCCTATTTCCATCACAGTTATTTCTCCTGGTCCCCGGCCTTTTCTGGTTAGTTTTTTATAAAACTTCCCATTCGTTCCAAATAAATACACTTCGCTATCGCTAAGAATAAACAACAAAGAATCATCTTTTGTCATTGAGAACTCGCTTAACAAACATTCCGATGTAGTTTCTAAAAAAACAGGCATTAGGGTTTCTGCTATTTCAGATATCCCCGCTTGTTCAATACTCCTATCTTGAACGTCCAATACAAAAAAATCAGAATTGTGCTCACATGATAAAGTGCAAATGAGTACCACAAAAACAAGTAAGTGCTTCATTTTAAAATAAAAAAAATAGAGTAGCAGCATATATGCTGCTACTCTATAATGACTATGCACAACTATAAGTATCACCTTTGCAGCCACTTGCTTTCTCACAATGATCGGCTGTGGGGGCAACACAAACCCACGATTGTCCATTACAAGAGCACCAGTATGAATTCCATGTACCCTCCCACAACTCATCGTCGTTATATCCACCTACAATCTGCTTCAATTGCCTCTTATTTAGGATGTCACTTTGCTCTACATCTATTTTACGCAAAGTGAGTTTTGATAACTTTTTCATGTTTAATTAAATTATAAATTATTAATTCACTTTAGTCTTTATTCTATCATCTTTTACAATGGAACTTTACATTCGATTATTTCTTTTTACATTTGCAATCCTCCTTTATATTCTTTAGGCGGGAAACCAAGGCGAAGGCCGTGTAACTTTTGCGAGCTTTCCGGCGCTTCGCCTTTTTATTCCCAGGTTAATATTATTCAGTTACAAATGACAGGTCACGAGCTACATAAATCATCATTCTATCCTTTTCTTGCCTCACCCATGCTTTGCTACCTTGCAAAGAATTTGTGTAACCGGTTAGAGACACTTTGCAGCTTTGCAAACTATCCCCGTAAACTTTTTGAACGAGTTTACAGCCTTGCAAACACCTCCAGTACATGTACTGATATACTTTGCAAGTTTGCACGCGCTTTCAAAAAATGTTTTGCCATGCTTTACAGGCTTGCAAACAACGTCCGTAAGGAATTATTTACTCTTTGCAACCTTGCAAACCAGGCCAAACTGTTTACTAGCAACCTTTACATGCTTGCATGGAGTTCAAGTAGGAAAGGTAAGAAGTAAGAAACTTTTCACTCTTCACTTTTCTCTTCCACAATCTGCGGTTCTTCGTCGGGCGATACCACCGGCTTGCGCGATATCCTGGGGAAGATACTGTCGGCCACGGCAGCACCAAATTCCTTGCGGGCATCCAGGTAATTATGCTCGTACTGTTGCCTTACGGCCGCCTTTGCCAACTCTTCGTCGGTCTGCAAATCTTTCAGCTGTTCGGTTGCCTGTTGGTAAACGTTCCAGGCAGCCCTGGAAGCATCGATACATTGCCGCAGTGGAGCTGCCAATTGGCGCAGTTCGTGCCCGTCTTCCAGCGTCTCTAACCTCTTAGGCAGTTTGGCAGCTTCAACAGGTTCCTTCGATAAGGGCATCCGCACGATATCCGAATAGATGCGGTTAGGGAATACCATATCGAGTATGCGGCTGTTGTTATCGCGGTCCCACTGCCGCACCCGTTCGAAGGCGGTACGTATGGCATTGTCTAACTGGATGTCGCAGTATATCACATCATCGTATGCATCCTCTTTGTTTTCCACTGCCTTCTCCCTGTTTTTCTTCTGCTCTTTGAGTTTATCTAATTCCGGTTGTAAAGCAACTGGAAATTTTTTGGCGCCGCTCACCCGTCCGCACAAGCGGGCATGCCGCCGTCCCATGCGCAAATGCTGCGCTGTGGAATCGAATTTGGTAATCATTCTTGCCATGGTGTTAATGTTTTTTTTGATTGTTGGTTATCTATCTTCTTAAATACTCCTGACTATAATCATTATTGATGTTTCAAAATTCTATTTTTTGTTGTTTTATGCAAATATTCAATTACTTATTTCCGTTCAGTTATTTTGATCCCTTATATCTTACTTTCCTTCTTAACAAATCCTGTTATTCAAAATACAGGACAATATTATAATGTATAATTCCGGATTCCAAACAAAAAATTTTGAGCGTAGCCATTTTGGGGGTTGAGCGTTAGTTTTTGGATCGGATAAAAAGTTGCCGTTGTCATTTTTCGGGTCGAGATCAAATGATCCCTATTGATTAGAATTTTGTGTCACATAACGATATTCAAACTTATATCATAGGAATGAAGACAAAATAATTTACTCATTTGACAGGATTAACATGATTAACAGGATTTTTTATATCTTGTAAATCCTGTTAATCCTGTCTGAAAAAGATGGGAATATTATTTTATCATTGTCAGTTAGTGAATAACAGTCGATTATTTATTATATCTCTCATATACCGGTATACAGTTCAAATTACAGTGTCCGCCGCTTA
>JAVBPN010000184.1:0-5373 GCA_031549585.1 Bacteroidales bacterium | reverse complement strand
AAAAGAAGAGGATTCTTCATCAATACTCATATTCATAATCTTAGCCATGTAGTCGGTAATATGCACATCGCTTCGATTATTTAGCCAAATAAGCGTTCTGTTGTTGGAGTAATCATGAATATAGTATGTTCTGAACCCTTTCCACCAGCCGTGATGGTATGCAATTTCTTGTCCGTTTTCAATTTTCAAACGAAACCCCAATCCATAGTCTCTGTTGTGAGTTTCGTCGAAAGGCTCGGCAGGCGTGAAAGCCAGTTCCATCATTTTCGGATCGATAAATTTATCATTGTAAAGCGCTTGGTCAAATAAAAACAAATCGTTGACGGTTGAATATAAATCTTTGTCTCCCACCACACCATCTAAAAAATCGCAAGGACGTTCGTAGAATCCTCTTTTTTTACTGTATGAGTAGCCTGTAACAGCCTGTTTGTTATTGCGTTTGTCATGACTGTAGATAAATGTATGTCTCATGCCTATTTTGTCAAAAATTTCGCTTTGCATATATTTGTCAAACGATTTTTTTGAAACTTTTTCTACAATCAATGCAAGATATGCGTAGTTGGTATTGCAATATCTGAATTTCGAGCCAGGGGTAAAAGTCAGGCCGGCTTTTCGTTTTTTTAGCAATGGCGTGATATCGGCATTGTGCATTGTTTTTCTCTTATCCCAATAGCGATCGGCAATAATTGTATAATCGGGCAGTCCTGAACGATGCTGTAATAGCTGTTTAACAGTGATTTCCGGATATGGGAAATCGGGAAGGTAAGCGTTTACATTATCGTCGATGTTTATTTTTCCTTGATAATTCAGGTGAAGAATGGCAATAGCCGTAAATGGTTTACTGGTAGATGCCATCTGAAAAACAGAAGTGTCGGATAAAGGCTTGCGCGTTTTGAAATTCTCATAACCAAACTGACGGTTGTAAATGATTGTGCCTTTTTCTGAATATACAACTTTTCCATTGAAACGGCCTTTTTCGTATGCATTGGATAACAAATCGTCTAATTGCTGGTTTTTTACCTGGTGTTCTTTAGAATTTAATTCTTCATAAAAATTATCTCTGGAGTCAATTTTGTCGGACCCAACAGTGCTGAATGCTGTTAAAAACAAAATGACAACAGAAAGTACAATAAATTCTTTCTTGAGAGAAAGACGCATAAATTGCCTGAACAATCGTTTCATCTTTATTATTTTTGTAATTTTTATTGTGTAAAGTTACAAAAAAAATTGTAACTTTGCAAAGTTAATATTAATATTGCATAATAAAAATAGGATAAATCAATGAATTGTCAACAACAGAAAGTTAAAAACTTTGCCCGCTATAATGTAACCACAGCTCTTCCGTATGCTAATGGACCCGTGCATATTGGTCATTTGGCGGGAGTGTATTTGCCTGCGGATATTTATGTTCGTTACCTTCGTTCGACCAATAAAGATGTTGTTTTTATTGGCGGAAGTGATGAACATGGTGTGCCAATCACTATCAAGGCGCAGCAACAAGGCGTTACTCCTCAGCAAGTTGTTGATAAATATCATAATATTATAAAAAAAGCATTTGAGGATTTTGGTATTTCGTTCGATATTTATTCCCGCACTTCTGCTCCGATACATCATCAAACAGCAGCGGATTTTTTTCTGAAATTATATAATGACGGAAAATTTGTTGAAAAAGTATCGGAACAATATTATGATGAAATCAATCATCAGTTTTTGGCCGATCGCTATATTATCGGTACATGTCCGCATTGCCACAACGATCATGCATATGGCGATCAATGCGAGAAATGCGGAACATCTTTAAATGCTACCGATTTAATTGATCCCAAATCTGCAATTACCGGAAATACGCCTGTTTTGAAAGAAACAAAACACTGGTATTTACCGTTGGATCAATATGAGGATTTTTTGAAACAATGGATTTTGGAAGGGCATAAGGATGATTGGAAAGTGAATGTTTACGGACAATGCAAATCGTGGCTGGATCAAGGTTTGCAACCGCGTGCCGTAACCCGTGATCTGGATTGGGGGGTAAAATTGCCTATTCCCGATGCGGAAGGAAAAGTGCTGTATGTGTGGTTTGACGCACCTATCGGCTATATTTCCGCTACCAAAGAATTAACCCCGGAATGGGAAAAATATTGGAAACAGGACGATACAAAGCTTGTTCATTTTATTGGTAAAGATAATATCGTGTTTCATTGTATTATTTTTCCTGTAATGCTTAAAGCTGAAGGTTCTTATATCCTTCCGGAAAACGTACCGGCCAATGAGTTTTTGAACCTCGAGGGGGATAAAATTTCTACCTCAAGAAACTGGGCAGTGTGGTTACATGAATATTTGGAAGAAATGCCCGGAAAAGAAGATGTGCTGCGCTATGTGTTATGCGCTAATGCGCCGGAAACAAAAGACAATGATTTTACTTGGAAAGATTTTCAAACCAGAAATAATAGTGAATTATTAGCTGTTTTTGGTAATTTTGTAAACAGAACTTTAGTACTTACTGAAAAATATTTTGAAGGTAAAGTTCCTGAAATTACCGGTTTGCAAGATGTGGACAAGGATGCATTGGAAGAGCTAAAGCAGTTTTCGGATAAAATTGCTAAAAGTATTGAGAATTACCGTTTCCGCGAAGCGCTTGGAGAAATGATGAATCTGGCACGTTTAGGTAATAAATACCTTACAGAGTGCGAGCCTTGGAAAATGTATAAGGAAGATCCGGAACGAGTGAAGACTATTCTGAATATTTCTTTACAGATATGTGCTAATTTGTCCATTGTATGTGAACCGTTTTTGCCGTTTTCTTCGGCAAAATTATTTGATATGTTGAATATTGCTCCATTGAAATGGGAACATGCCGGCAAGACCGATATCATGCCAATTGGCCATCAATTAGGGAAAGTTGGTTATCTGTTTGAGAAAATAGAAGATATTGTTATCGATTCTCAATTACAAAAATTAGCGAAAGCAAAAGAACTCAATGAACAGGAAAAAGCTACCAAAGCTCCTGTTAATGCACAAAAGGCGTTGGTGGAGTTTGATGATTTTGCTAAAATGGATATTCGCACCGCAACGATTTTGGAAGCAGAGCGTGTGCCGAAAACCGATAAGCTGCTCAAATTGAAAATTGATACAGGTATTGATCAACGTACCATTGTTAGTGGTATTGCCGAATATTATGATCCTGAAAAAATCATCGGGCAACGTGTTTCTGTACTGGTAAATTTAGCACCAAGAAAATTGAAAGGTATCGAATCGCAGGGCATGATCCTGATGGCGTCTGATCCTTCCGGAAAGCTTTGTTTTGTTACTCCTACGGAGGATGTGAAGAATGGTAGCGAAGTTAGATAAATGGTATGTGGTGCGTGGTACGCGGTACGGGGTATTTATTACCTCGCATCTCGTACCTCGTACCCCGTGCCTTGTACTTTTTTTTATTGTATTATGCTTTTGTGGTCTTTCCGCGCAAAGCACGCAAATCGCTTTGTTAAAGTATAACGGCGGCGGCGATTGGTATGCAAATCCTACTTCGCTTACAAATCTTATTTCTTTTTCTAATAAAAATATCGGGACATATCTAAATGCCGATTATGCTACGGTTGACGTGGGTAGTTCTGAAATTTTTAATTATCCTTTTGTTCACATGACCGGACATGGAAATGTGACCTTTTCGAAAAGCGATGCCGACAATCTTCGCAATTATTTGATAGGCGGTGGTTTTTTGCATATTGATGATAATTATGGGTTGGACCAATTTGTGCGTTCCGAAATGAAAAAAGTTTTTCCTGAATTGAGTTGGGTCGAATTGCCTGCAAACCACCCAATATATCATCAAAAGTATAATTTCAACGGACTGCCCAAAATCCATGAACATGATAATAAACGTCCGCAAGGCTTTGGCTTGATTTATGAAGGACGGCTGGTTTGTTTCTATACTTATGAATGTGACCTTGGCGATGGATGGGAAGATCAGGAAGTGCATGGAGATTCTGAAACCATTCGTACAAAAGCTTTGCAAATGGGTGCAAATATATTACAGTTTGTGTTTTTGCAATAATAGTTTAATTATTTCGTTGTTTATATCCTATTGGATTTCTTGGTTTTTCCTCAATTTTCTTTTGTTCTGCCAGTGCAGTCAATGCTTCATATACCTCGCTGAATTGAATATTGGTGTCGAGCATGAAGCCTTCCAGTTTTTTGTTTAATTCCGAATAATCTAAAGCATATTGCCGCAAAGCAATAAAAGCTCTTACAATAGAAATGTTGATAGCAATAGCTTTTGGGCTATTTAAAACGCTTGCCAGCATAGCAACCCCCTGTTCTGAAAAAGCAAAAGGAAGATATTTTGTGTGCTTACCTTTTTTTGAATCAGTGCGTTCTTGTTCTAAGGTCACAATTTGTGACCTTAGAACACTATTCCATTCTTGTTCAGTGAGTTCAAACATAAAATCAGCAGGAAAACGATTGATATTTCGCCTTACAGCTTGTTTTAAATGTTTTGTTTCAATTTCATATAATTGTGCTAAGTCGAAATCAAGCATCACTTTATGACCTCTGATTTCGTAGATTTTGTTGTGAATAATTTGTAGTTTCATAAGAAAAATTTTTTTGCAAAATTACGAATTAAAATAACACAAAAATGTTAAGAAATGTTAAATTTGCTTTCGATTTTTCCTAAAATTTCAGTAGGTATGCACACTATTTCCTCCAATTGGAAAATAAGTCAACCCAAACCAGCAAAATATCAATACCACAAAAGCAACTACAAGCAAAAATAAAGCTGTCTTTTTTTTGTTAGGGAATCTATAATTAAAATGAATATAAAGTAAATAAACCAACCAGGTAATCAATGCCCATGTTTCTTTTGGATCCCATGTCCAATAATGCCCCCAAGCGTCTTTGGCCCACAATGCGCCGAATATCAAACCTAATGTCATGAAGCCTTCGCCCATATACACCAGATTATTAGCTAAAGCTAAATTAGAAGTGTTGCCTTTCTTTCGGTATTGCTGGAAAAGTTCCCAGCAGGCAATAATACATGACATACCCAAGAGGGCATAAGCAAAAATATAGACCAGCACATGAGGTACAAACCAGATGCTTTGCAAAGCAGGAGCAAGTATTTTGTTGTAATTTTCAGGATGTAGGTAGTTGATGAATAGAAAAAGTATTGACATTAAAAGAGAATAGGAAAGTATCCATTTATAACGTTTGCGAATGAAAATGATTATTCCGGTCAGTGATAAAAACGCCGAATACCACAATCGTGTTTCTCCCAATGTCTTCATAGGAGGGCGTTGTAGATCGATCCATAATAAAAGGATAAAAAGGTAAAGAGATAAAATGCCTAATGTAATAAGAATTATAGCGGGTTTT
>JAVBPN010000130.1:0-11545 GCA_031549585.1 Bacteroidales bacterium | reverse complement strand
TATCTCCAATTGATGCAGTATATTCTTGATAATGAAAAAAAGCGCGTTGAATTTACTAAAATGCCTGTAAACTTAAAGCACTTTTTGGAAAGCCTGAAGATAGAGTTTGAGCAAAACAAAGATAAGACTGTCAAGATAACTATTGATGTAGGCGATACCATTGTATTTACAGACGAAATGTTTTTTGAGCGGATCATGCGCAATTTATTGAATAACGCCATCAAATTTTCGGATGATCCGGTAGAAATCCACATTGGCGTCGAAAAAGGCAAGCACAACATTGTGGTATACGTCTGTGATGATGGTTGGGGCATTCCTCCAAAAGAAATGAAATATATTTTTAACCCAACTTACCGCATCAGGGAACATGAAGAACGGCTGAAAAATAAAGGCATTGCTCCGGGTCATGGTATCGGGTTGACTTTTGTGGAATCGTTCATGCACGGGCTTGACGGGAATGTATTTATCCGCAGCAAAGTAGGAAAATACACCGAAGTTCAATTGTTATTCCTGTTTACAGATACCGACAAAAACTTTCTTAACCTTTACAATGACGTGGCGAAAAGGCTCTTTATCTCTTTTGGGGCGAATACAAGAAACAATCAGAAACGGTATCAATAAGCTAATAGAATTGCAATAAACAAAATAAGAGCGTCATTGTAAATGATAATGAAAACTACTTATTGTATCATTCTTTCGTTCTTTTTGATCGTTATTTTTCAAGGTTGTGCACCTACTGAATATTTTCCAATTACCCAATCTGCTTAAAGATTCCTACGACTTGTATCATTTCACAGAATCGGTTGTAGACGAGAAAATCTACTTTGATTTCAAACTGAAATATGGAAAATTGACAACAAAAAATGCGATACGGATACTTGAACTAAGCGATTATCCTAAAGAAATAACAGACGAAGCCAAAGAAATTGCTGAGATGCTTTTGAATGCAAAAAATGAACCTCCAAGCTAGTAACAACAATTATTTTTTAATTTGAAATTTAATTTCTTATTTTGACAATGAAATTATGTTTCTAAAGGCCATATTAATTCTAATTACCCTATACTCACTTAATATTTTTGTACCCATGAGACACTTATTTCTCACCTGTTTCCTGCTCTGCAGCTGTTTGCTTAGCTATGCACAAGACATCAAACTTCCCGAACCTCAAAAAACGGGAGGGAGACCACTTATGGAGGCACTGAACCTAAGGCAATCCAGCCGCAGTTTTTCGCCCAAGCAACTTGACCCGCAAACGCTTTCAAACCTCCTGTGGGCTGGTTATGGGTTCAACAGGGAAGGAATGCGTACGGTTCCATCGGCAAACAATCGTCAGGAAATAGATCTTTATGTTATGTTCAAGGATGGCATTTATATGTATGATGCTAAAGCCAACGAACTGAAATTAGTTGCCAAAGGCGATTTCAGGAAAGGATTGGGAGGACAGCAATTTGCCCATGACGCTGCCCTCAACCTGATTTGTGTCACCAATCTGAGTAAAGGTTCTGGACGCGAAACCAGCTCATTTATTCTGCAGAACGTATATCTATTCTGTGCATCCGAAGGATTGGGAGCTGTCATCCGTGGCTCTTTCGATAAGAATTTGCTGGCAGAGTACCTTAAATTGACCAAAGACCAGGAAGTGGTATTGACACAAGCAGTTGGTTACATTCAATTCGAAAAAGCAGAATTTATTGTCGAGCCTGAGATATTTATCCAGCATACTGAAGAAAGGACATTTATCGGCCCTGGCACTTTTCTGTTTGATAATGGCAATCTGATTATGGCTGCTCCCTGGGGCCGGCCACCTACAAATTTTGAACAGCTTGCGGCTAAGTTCCCAGTACCTATGATCTATCAGAGTACAAATGGCGGACGTACATGGACCGAAAGAGGACGGATGAATATGTCGTGGAACCTGCCGGGTATGATCAGTGATGGTGGTATAACCTTTCTTCGCCTCAAAAATGGTCGATTAGCCTTCCTGGCCAACAGGCATGTTGAGGGATTGCATGGTGGCGGATTGCCAATCATATCGTTTTCCGATGATGACGGCAAAACATGGACTCCTGCAAAAACAATCGGCGATCCCGAAGGTGTGTGGTATGTAATGAATGAAAGGCTTATCCAAATGAGCAATGGTCGGCTGGTTGTTCCGGTCAGTCATATGGAGGTAAAACAGGGAAGCTACGAGGGATTCCAAAATCTCGGATTATGCTTTTTCAGTGACGATAATGGTGTGTCGTGGACAAAATCACTGACATATGCAAATATTGACGACGGAAGAGGTATGGCTGAACCTTGCGTAGCAGAAATTGGAAATAATAAACTGATTATGCTGGCACGAACCGGAAGCGGATACCTGTACCGTTCATTCTCAGAAGATGGCGGGTTTAACTGGTCGAAACCGGAAGCTACTGAACTTAGGTCTGCTTGTTCTTCACTTACACTAAAGACTCTGCCCGACGGACGGTTGATCGTCTTTTACGATCATGCAAAACCTATTAACAAGGGAGCCTTTTTCCCACGAACCCCTTTGGTATATGCTGTATCGGCAGACAAAGGCAAGACATGGTCATCGCCTATACTGGTTGATGATGATGGATTTATGAACAACGACCGGCAAAATATCTATCCTTCAATATCTTTCACAAAGGAGGGTATGCTTGTAATCTGGTCTACACATGCTGCCGATCCACAAGGAAGTTTTGCAAACGGTGGTGCCATGGGATGGAAAATCGGGGGTGGAAAGCGTGCTATTCTAAAATATCCGAAGAAAGATCTCTAATTCTTTTGATTAAATCACAAGAATTCCTCGGGGCTTGCCCCGGGGATAGGTGGACGAGAGCAAAAACTTTATTTCAAAACGGATATGTTGACTTCCGAGTATCAATAAACTTATTTGTTTTCCGGGAAGCTGGGTTTGCTTGCATTTTCATAATGCTTGCTGTATCTGTTACAACAATGTCTGGGCGTACCCTAAGTGTAGCATGCAAATATGATTCAATGGTTTTGGCTATATTTTCTTCTACATTGTCTTTGAATGCAATGTGAATTACCAGATGGTCTGTCCCTAAATCATTGGATGAAACAACTACAACATAATCATCGATTTCATCACGGGCATTGAGGCTTTCAAAGATCATGGGCGGGTACAGGGTTGTACCTTTCAGTTTAACCATATGGCTTTTTCGTCCGGCAATAGGTGATATGCGTAGTGAATTTCGTCCGCAGGCGCAAGGTTCGTCAATTATGTAACATAAATCACCGGTTTGATATCTGAGTAAGGGCATTCCTTCTATTCCCAAAGTGGTAATCACCAATTCACCTAATTCGCCAGTATTTACCGCATTGCCATAGTCATCAAGCACTTCAATAATTACCAATTCTGAATGTTGATGACCGCCACATCCGCAAGCGCATTCGGTAAATGCGGTTTGCATTTCGCTCGAAGCATAGGTAGAATACAATTCGAGATTCCATTTGCTATTGATCCGCTGGCCGATTGGGTTCAATTCCAGATTGATGGTGCGGACATTTTCTCCAATACAAAGGGCTTTCTTCAATGGAGAATTTTTGTAATCAATATGATTTTGCTCTGCATATTCGATCAACTTAACAATAAAAGAGGGAACGGCAACAATCGTCGAAGTGTTTAAACGGAATATCGTGTCCCATTGCATGGAAGGTACACCGGGCCCTGTGCGTACAACTGCCGCATCAAACAAATGAGATCCTTGATAATAAGCCATTCCTGCCATGAATTGCTTATCAAGCGTAAGCGCTAATTGAATAACGTTATGTTCAGTGATTTGCATTTTTGAATACGATAAAGCTTCATTATATGCCAATCGGTTCAAATCGCGTTTGGTCAATGGTATAATTACCGGAGCGCCCAATGTTCCCGATGTAGAAGTATATTCTACGATTTTTGCTTTATTTACGCAAAGAAAATCCCAATTATATAATTGGATATCACGCTTGGTTGTAGTCGGAATATATTTTAAGTCGGCAACCGATTGAATCTTATCAATTCGAATGTCATTTACTTGAAACAGGTTTCTGTAAAAACCGGAATTTGCTTGCAAATATTCGAGTAACTGGCATAGTTGCTCATTTTGATATTTTTGTATCACTTGCCGGTCGGAAAAATCAAGCTGAGACGCTTTTAACCGGAGATTCTTCATTTCAGTTGTTCCAAACATTTTTTTATCTGCTTTTCTATATTTTCTGCTTGCCTTTTATTCGGTATCTCTTTTTGTAGGGCTTGCGAATAATATTCTTGCGCTTTGGCGTAATCTTTTTGTTGATAAAAACAATCGGCCACCAATTGATATCCTTCAAAAGATTCCGGATTTAATGCCAATAAAGTTTCAATTTGGCTGTCATCCATTGTTTGCCGATCTTCTTCCATTAAATGTTTAAATGTAACATATTTACTTAATTCTTTGTGGATAAATAAAGTATCGGCTTCAATGGTCAGTTGGGTGATAGACATTCCTCCTTTTGGCGGCAGCCCTTGGTGATAAAAAACAGAATCCAGATTGTAGGCCAAGAATTTTCCTTCTTGATAAGGGGAAGTCGAAATCCAAAGAGTTTTGCTTTTCGGATGGAAAACAATGCTATGATGTGCAATCAGTTGATTGATACTCTTTTCATTTCCCAATCCAATATCTTTTCCATGAATTCCTTTTGTATCCCGTAGGAAGTGCACCATCTTTTCAGGATCAAATACCGCAATGGAGTCACACAATTCCGACATTCTCTGATAACGATAAACTGAAGCTGTTTCCGCACTTCTCTCTATTTGTGCCAATTCAGGGCTTTGAAAATGGTTGGTACAAATTATAGAGGATTTATTATTTTGATATACAGCCATTTTTGAAGGAGTCTTTTCGATAGAAACCATGCGATTATCTGCTGCCGACCCGATGATGAATTGCTCGGATACGAATGTATGATACTTTTGAGCTATATCAATAGCTTCGTCAATATTTTCAGCATATTGCAGTATTTCTCGCGCTAAAATGGATACGGGTGTCGCCGATTGAAATGGTATGTCGGTTGGCGCTGCATTCAAAAGCACAACCAGGCCTTTTTCATTCATTCCTGAAACCACACCGATCATGCCGCCCCAAGTCACCATAGCGTGTTTGTATCCTTGATCAGGATTCATAAAAAGCAATATCTTCTCTTTGGCAAACTCGTCGCCCACATAAAAATCAAAATTACGCCCAATAAGCAACAAAGAATCGGGTGTCTTTTCATTGCGAACTCCCAAAACAGAACATCCTACAAACCCCATTACTTGCACAGCATGTCCAATATCGTGCGCCGAATGGTAATTCATGATTCGTTGATAGTTGTTTCCTATCCATTCAAATTCAGGTGAAGCATACTGTGAGATAGCATAAATTTCTTCTTTTTGTTCTTCAGGGATATATTCGCCTAAGTGGCGGTTATATATTCCGATTCCTACCCGTAAAAATGAAGTAAGCCATTGGGATGGAATCAGCTTTTTGATTTGCGCTACAAATGCTTTTTCTTGAGCAACAATTAGATTTCGAGAGAGTGTGCCAATCCGTGAACCGCGTTCCGACGGATTTCCTTCAACATACATTTCCCAGAGTCCATCGGAATTTTTCAGAAGCCACGAGTCTTCTTGTTTAAAAAAATCGATATCGACCATTTCCCGTTCTAATGGGATAAAAACCGCATGTTCGGGTTTGGTTGGCAAGTAATAGTTTACTCTGACCAAAAAGACAGATAGCCACAATACCAAAATGGCTATTGCTGACCAAACAATTTTTTTAGTGCGTGACATTTTTGATCTGAGTTAAAAGGCGATTTACATCCAAAAACAACGAACAAGTCATCAAAGCCGTAATAACCACTCCATATACACCGTGTACATTCAGATTTTGCCCTGTAAGAAATAAATTGGGTATTTTGGTTTTTGGCAAAATGAAAGCTTGTGCCGGGTTTTTATAATCTTTGCTGATGCCATAAAAAGATCCTTCTGGAATTCCCGTATGATCCCTGTATGTTAATCCCGTAATGGTGTGAATTTTATCAATAGAGGCATTGAACCCGGGGTACATTTTCTCCATCGTTGCCAACATCTTTTCGGTATATTCGGCTTTCAAGTCTTCATATTGATGATCCCTGACCGGATTACTTGAATAAGTTGTCTTTTGCGTTTCTTCCCATTTCGCAAATGTTTCATAAGCAAGGCATGACATCGTGCTAATTGCATGAACGCCTTTGTGTTCATGTGTTGAAAAAGCAATCAATGTGCCCGGCCATTTTTCTTTGGATACATTTTGGTATTCCCAAACATTATTGCTTGTGTAGTGATAATGATTGCTGTTTTCCAAGCCCGGTATCGGTTTTTTTAGAGTAGCGTTTAGGATGAACGGAGCAATGGTGTTTTTAAAATTCCGAAAACGCTTGTAAAATGCAGGTCGGAACAAATTTGTTTCAACCATATTGATCGTTTCTGTGGGGTGTATGGCGGAAATAAAATTTTTTGCTTGGAATTGCTCGCTATCTTGGGTATATACGCAGTTTACCTTACCATTGGTTTCTTTGATTCGGGTTACTTTTTTTGAAGTAAAAATCTCACCTCCCGCAGCTTTAATGATGCCGGAAAGGGCTTTGGCTAATTCACTGCCTCCTTTGGTTAGTTTCCATGCACTTTCGATAAAACTATTAATAATCAAAGCATGTATGTAAAAAGGCGTTTGTTCTTTCATTCCCATATAAAGAGGGTTCGTACCAGCCAGCACATTTTGTAACTTCGGGTTGGTGGTGATTTTGCTGATTTCGGTATATGTATCCAACTCCATTACTGCCAATTTCTCAGCAAAGTCGCCTTGTGCCAACCGATACATTGGGAATTTACTACATACGTTTTGTATTTTACGACAATACTGTTCAATATCTTTTCGGTTATTGGGAAAATCTTGCGATAAGCGGTCAATGAACCGGTCGTAACCTTGTGCGTATGCGTAGCGTTGCTTGTCTTCATTAAAACTGATTTCATCAAACCGGTCGACATCTAACTGCCTAAGCGATAATTGGGAGATGATGCCCAAATAGTCAAAAATTTGATACAGCGTTTGCCCTTTATTCATGCTGCCGATATAATGTACTCCGGTATCAAATAGTCCACCGTCACGAACATAAGATTGCAAACAACCGCCTATTTTAGGGCTTTGCTCTAATATACAGACTTTAAATCCGTTTTTGCTGAGGATAGCGCCACAGGTCAACCCTCCCAATCCGCTACCAATAATGAGAAAATCGTATTCCAATGAAATTCCGTAAAAATGTCATAATTGCTGTAAAATTACCTATTTTTTACGAATAGTTGATGTGGGCTAAAAGGTCATGAATTACGAATGAATAACAAACATCCAAACTGTCTCATATTATCATTCCGGTGAAAATTTGGTTATTACACTTTCACTTGATTGATTTCTTAAAAGTTATAGATGAAACCTATTTGAATATTGGCTAAAGACTCAAAAACAGTAGATTGGGCATTAAAACCAAAATGATTGTATCTATTCTTTGTTCCGGTATCTTCGTCTTTTATACTATGAGAAGATAAATCCAAACTCAAAAAGCTGCATGTGGTGATAATGCTAAATTTATCGGTCAGATCATATGAAATCAAAGGATATACACTGAGTCCAAATGTTGACTCGGATTGAATTTTCTTTGTATTCGATCCATTCTTTTCTTTTACGCTGCTTCCATCAATGAAGATAGAACTTTCAACCAGTAAAGAGAAATTTTCTTTTCCCCATAATTTGTAACGGCCAAAAACAGCGAATTCCCATCCGGGAAACCTTTGTTCTATTTTCTGATCCGGATTATCAGGATCAATTACGATATCTTTTAAAATGCGTTGTCTGAGAGATACTGTTGTCCCCACAGCAATATGATCATTCAGCCAGTATCCCACTTGGGGTGAAATATCAAATGAAAAATTTGCAGGATTAGACTGACTTGTGTCATATCTGTAGTCACTATTATATGTCACGCCAATGTTCCCTTCAATGAAAAATTGTGCATTACCAGCTAAGGATGTTGTAGCCAGTATGATCAATACAATGATTACTCTTTTCATGATAATATTTTTTTATAAGCTATTGTTGCCGCTTCGGTTTATAGCAAAAGTCCGTGCAATGAGGCTTTTATTCTAAGTTGTTCCTTATCTAATCTTGACAAATGTAGCAATCAATTCCAAGCATCAACTTCATGGCTTTAAAAAATGTCGTTCAAATCTTAGCTTTTGACCTGTGACTTTTTTAAGCTAAACGTATAAAGGGGAATGATAAATAGATGAAATATCCCCGCGTCAATTAAATACAAAAACGATTTTTTTAATACCGGTAGTGCATTTAGAAAATGCGTTTCATTTATCATTTTGGCTAAAGCCCTTATAGTGAATCAAATTTGTAGCCGTCAGCTAAAGCTAGACGGCAATGAAAATCATCAAATTCATTGCCGTTGGATTCATCCAACGGATGATAAATGCGATATTATTAAGGCTTTAGCCGAATTACAATATAGAAGTTTTTCTCCAAATGCACTACGGGTTTTTTAATATGTAAATATAACAGCATGTTTCTCAAAATGCAAGTTTTTTACGGCTTTTTATAAAAAAATGGTTGTTGAAAGTAAGCTTATGCTGAAGCAAGCGCTTTCGATTCAGAGTTGTTTTCCTCATTCAAAGGCAATGTAATAGAAACAACGCTTTCATAATCGGTTTTTCTTTCAAAACCGATGTGTCCGTTATTTAGTTGTACATATGATTGACAAAACCTCCAACCCAAAATAATCGCTTTGCCAATTTCAGACAAATCGGTATTATTTTCCTCCGGTTGGCCAATCGGAAATCCTATTACTTGTAAATTTGATTTGCTAAAATAATGAAACATAAGCACTCCTTCGTGTTCTTTCGTTTGGCTTGTAAACGTTATTTTTGCTCCTTTTTCTGATACTCCGATCGTATTTTGTAGTAGGGTTTTTATGATGGCTTTGACTGTGGTTTCATCTGCATATACCGTTAGTTGTTGCGACATATTGTTGACTAATTCTATTCCTTTTTCTTTGGCAGCGTATTTTTGATGAGCGATTACTTCATCTACTAATGCGAAGATATGATGGTATGCAGGTTGGATGCATACTTCTTGGGATTGATATTTAGACCATTGTAATAGATTTTCCAACAACAAAGAAATGTCTTCAACCATATCTGTCAGATTATCAATATTTTCTTGGAATTTATCTTCGGATAGGTCTGAATTGATCAGGTTTGTTAACTTTTGTTGCAAGTGGGATAATGGATTCTGTATATCATTGGAAATAGTTTTGAACAATTGTGCCTTTGAAAAGTCTAATTGTTCTAAGTGTTGTTGAACTTGCAGCAACTTTGATTTGTATTGTTCCAGTTGATTGTATGATTTAAGTAATTCTTCTTGTCTGGTTTGATATAAAGTTCGCTGCTTTTGATATGTTGTTTTTTCTTGATTTAGTTTTTTAATGGCTTGTATCAATCGGAACCCGGCATAAATAGCAACAATACCTATAACTAACAGGAACAATTGATATATCACTTCGGATCCTATCAAATGGCTAATGCTACCATTTTGCGAACATCCCTGAAAAACCACGATGCCTGATCCAACAAGTAAATATATGCGAAACATTTTATTCTTATTCATTAATAATCAAACATCCATTTATATTGAATGTTTTATTAGATTATACGTAAAAGAAAATAGGTAGTTTCTAAATTTGACAAACATGTTATTTTCTGTGACGAACGAGTTATTTTGCTCGGGAATAGTAGAATATACGTGAATCACACAGCCATACAATGTGAACTGTCTTGGTAAATGGGAAATTTTGAGTTAGAATCATATTGAATAATCGCTATGGAGTTGTTTTCTGAAAAATCGATAAGTAATTTTATCTGACTTATGTGGAGGAGCAATAATCGAATTTCTGATTTAGTTAAACTCTCATAAACATAAAAGTGTTTTATAAATATGAGTAAGAAAAAATCGCCGGAGGTATTGTTGTGGCTGGTCGCTATTGGTTTCTTCATGCAAACGTTAGATACCACTATTGTTAATACAGCTATTCCAAGCATGGCTAAGAGCTTGGGAGAAAGTCCTTTAAAAATGCAATCGGTCATTGTTTCATACGCTCTGGTAATGGCCATACTTATTCCCGCCAGTGGATGGCTAGCCGATAAATTTGGCACACGAAAAATTTACTTATTATCCATATTCTTATTTACTATAGGTTCTTTCTTTTGTGCAACTTCGAAAAGTTTGACAGAATTGATTGTTTTCCGCGTTATTCAGGGGGCAGGAGGGGCTATGCTTCAACCTGTTGGTCGCTTGGCTGTTTTGAAAGCGTTTCCACATGAGAAATTTCTCAAAGCAATGAGTTTTGTTACTGTTCCCGGTTTGATTGGCCCAATGTTGGGGCCTACATTGGGTGGATGGTTATCACAATCATTCTCATGGCATTGGATTTTTCTAATTAATATTCCTGTGGGAGTTATAGGATTTATTCTGTCCATGTTTTATATGGACGATTTCCGTTCTCCTAAAGTATCTCATTTTGACATCAGCGGATTCCTGATGATTGTTTTTGGTATGGTAAGTATTTCATATGCTTTGGATGGAGTTGTTGAGTTGGGCTTGCGGCAGGCTTTTGCTATTCTGCTTGTTATTATTGGATTGGTATTTATTGTAGGATATTGGTTATATGCATCCCATAAAAAGAATACTCTTTTTCCATTGAAGCTATTTGATGTCATCACTTATCGCGTAGGTATTTTGGGAAACTTTTTTTCACGCATTGGTATCAATGCCAGTCCGTTTTTGTTGCCCTTGTTTTTTCAGGTTGGTTTAGGGTATTCTCCCATCAAATCAGGATTAATGATGTTGCCTGTTGCGGTTTCAGGGATGTTGGTGAAAAGGTTGGGTGTTAATTTGATTCATCAAATTGGATACAAAAAAACTCTTATTGGAAATACCGTTGTCATAGGCATTATTTTAAGTAGTTTCACTTTTATATCTGGCTCTGAACCGTTGTGGATCATGATTATTCAACTTTTTGCTATGGGTGGCGCTAATTCTTTGCAATTTACGGCAATGAATACCATTACTTTAAAAGATTTGAGTGATGGGCAAGCAAGTAGTGGTAATAGTTTACTATCTATGGTGACGATTTTTGCTATGAGTTTAGGGGTTGCCGTGGCAGCAGCCTTGTTAGCTCTTTTTCAAAATGTTTTAGATGTCCAACGTTACGATGGCAGCCATTTATTTGCTTTTCATGCTACGTTTATTTGTATTGGCGTTATTTCGGCAATCACTGCCATCATATTTGCACAATTACCGAAAGAAAAATTGGGGCAATAAATAGCTGTGTAAATCATGCAGGAAAATAACTATCAGAGCCCTTATTGATATTTTTTAGGGGCAATTTTACCGTCCAACACCATTTGGGCGTTCATAG
>JAVBPN010000232.1:0-20043 GCA_031549585.1 Bacteroidales bacterium | reverse complement strand
ATATGCGAACGAAATTCCGCACCGTCTTCTTTCAATTTACGGATATCGGATAACGAAAACACCTGAAATCCTCCGCTATCTGTCAATATAGGACGTTTCCAACCAATAAACCGGTGAAGGCCACCTGCTCCTTGCAAAATTTCCAAGCCGGGCCGCAAAAATAGGTGATAAGTGTTACCAAGAATAATCTGTGCTTGGGCGTCTTCAGCCAAATCCCGTTGCATGACCCCTTTTACCGTACCCTGTGTCCCCACAGGCATAAAAATGGGTGTTTCCACATCTCCATGATCTGTCGATATGATCCCACACCTCGCTGAACTGTTTTTATCGTAATCGGTTAATCTGAATTTCACGCAAGAGGCTTATTTTTAAATCATCCCAAAGAATACCGAACTATTTTGGAGTGCAAATGTAATCATTTTACTACCGAACCATTCATTACCTTTTGTTCGGGACATACAAAGATCAATTTTCCATCGGCGTCTTCCGCAAGCAAAATCATACCTTGCGATTCTATCCCTTTCAGATTTCTTGGAGCAAGGTTGACCAACACACTCACTTGCTTGCCGATTAACTCTTCCGGCGTGAAATATTGCGCAATACCTGACACAATAGTACGTTTGTCAATGCCGATATCGACCAACAAACGCATTAGTTTATCGGTTTTAGGCACTTTAGCCGCTTCGAGGATTGTACCTGTCCGGATATCCATTTTCGAAAACTCATCGAAACTGATATTGGCTTTCGCCGGAGCAGCTTGATACGATGCTTTTTCATTGGCTTTTTTTGTATCAGCCAACCTTTGTAATTGGTTTTCTATGGCTTCATCTTCGATCTTGTCGAATAACAATGATGGTTCTTGCAAACGATGCCCGGAAGATAATATCGTACTACCTATTTGATCCCAATCACAATCTGCCATTTGAAGCATTTTTTTCAATTTGACAGAAGTAAAAGGAAGGAAAGGCTCAGAGAGTAACGCCATATTGGCAGCCAACTGTAACGATACATTCAATATGGTTTGTACTCGAGAAACATCGGTTTTGATTAATTTCCAAGGTTCGGTATCAGCCAAATATTTATTGCCCAAGCGTGCTAAGTTCATCGCTTCTTTCAGGCCTTCACGGAAGCGGAAATTTTCCAGTGATGCTTCGACATTCTGCCGAATAACGGCAATTTCATCCATTGTTGTTTTGTCGTATTCTTCCACATTGCCCATTTCGGGAACCATTCCGTCAAAGTATTTTTGGGTAAGCACCATAGCTCGGTTCACGAAATTGCCATATATAGCAACCAATTCGTTGTTATTGCGGTCTTGGAAATCCTTCCAAGTAAAATTATTGTCTTTTGTTTCCGGTGCATTGGCAGTTAATACATAGCGCAGCACATCTTCTTTTCCGGGAAAATCATTTAAATACTCATGTAACCACACAGCCCAATTGCGAGAAGTTGAGATTTTATCGTTTTCGAGATTTAGAAATTCATTGGCCGGCACGTTTTGCGGCAAAATAAAAGAACCTTCCGCTTTAAGCATCACCGGAAAGATGATACAATGAAATACAATATTGTCTTTCCCGATAAAATGAATCAAGCAACTATCCTCGCTTTTCCAATAATCCTGCCATGTATCAGGCAACAATTCCTTAGTATTGGAAATATATCCAATGGGTGCATCAAACCATACGTAAAGTACTTTTCCTTCAGCGCCCTTTATAGGAACCGGCACGCCCCAATCCAAATCGCGGGTAACAGCACGAGGTTGTAAACCCGAATCAATCCATGATTTACATTGTCCGTATACATTAGATTTCCAATCCTTGTGTCCTTCCAATATCCATTCTTTCAGAAACGGTTCATATTGATCCAAGGGAAGATACCAATGCTTGGTTTCTTTCAACACAGGTTTCGATCCGCTCAAAGTAGAATGCGGATTAATCAAATCCGTGGCATTCAACGAAGTCCCGCATTGTTCACATTGATCGCCATATGCTCTTTCATTTCCGCAATGTGGGCAAGTTCCCACAATATAGCGATCGGCCAAGAATTGTCCTGCTTCCTCGTCGTAATATTGTTCTGATGTTTTTTCAATAAACTTACCGTTTTCATACATTGTACGGAACATTTCTGAAGCCGTTTCATGATGTATCTTGGATGTTGTTCGTGAATATATATCGAATGATATGCCAAATCGTTCAAAAGAATCCTTGATTATTTTATGGTAGCGGTCAACAATTTCTTGTGGTGATACACCTTCCTGCCTTGCCTTGATAGTGATAGGCACTCCATGCTCGTCGCTCCCGCCAACAAATATCACATCGCGTCCACGCAAACGTAGGTAACGGGCATATATATCAGCTGGGACATACACTCCTGCCAAATGTCCAATATGTACAGGGCCATTGGCATACGGTAGTGCGGACGTAATCATGTATCTTTTAAACTTGCTCATTATTTTATTTTATCTATATTCTATTCTTAATCAATATTTTATTTATCCCACATAGTTAAAAGTTGATAGAAAATATCATTCTATGAATAACCCTTATTTTTTATGGATACCCATCTGTATCAAATCAATGCGGGTATTGGATGTTTTACGAATGATAAAGGTATAAGAATCTACATGGATAATTTCGCCAGCTTTAGGGAAATTCAGGTGATGATAAAGAATAAATCCGGCCAATGTATCATAATCATTTTTCTCTGGAATATCCAAATGGTACGCCTCGTTCAGATGTTCGATTTCGATCCTTCCCGAAAATAAGTATTCGTTTTCACCTATTTTCTTCTCCACCAAATTATCTTTATCGTGCTCATCCTCGATTTCACCGAAAATTTCTTCAATCAAATCTTCCAAAGTGAGTAATCCGGAAGTTCCGCCATATTCATCCACCACAATCGCAATACTCTTATGCTCCTGCATAAAAAGCTGCATTAACTTGTTGGCCGACATGGTTTCCGGCACAAAAGTCAATGTGTTGACCTTCGATTGAATGGATTCAGGATTTCTGAATAATTCTTTGGAGTGGACATAACCGACAATATTATCGATGTCGTCACTATACACAATAATTTTGGAAAGCCCGGTTGCAATGAATTTTTGTTTCAATTCCGAAATGGGTGCATGCTCTTCGATCGCAACAATATCTATTCGCGGAATCATACAATCCCTGATCTTAATGGAAGAAAAGTCAAGCGCATTTTGAAATATCTTGATTTCATGTTCTGCGTCCTCCTCGTCTTTTGAATCAGGTTGTACATAGCTCACTAAATGGTCTAAGTCGACTTTTCCGAATATAGCTTCTTGGTTTGTTTTCTTAGGATCGACCTTGGTAAAAATCCTTAGTATAAAATTGGCGATAGCTGTGATAAAACGGGCTACCGGATAAAGCAATACGTAAAAAAACAACACCGGTACAGCAAACACGTTCAACACAATGTTTGGATTGATCCGGAATAAAACCTTAGGCAAGAATTCTGCGGTAAATAATATCAGCAACGTCGATAATATGGTTTGTGATACAAGAATCACGACACTGGAAGATGTAAAACGCGCTATAACCGGATTAAGGAGCGCCGCCATTATGATACCATATACGACCAATGCAATATTGTTGCCAACCAACATGGTCGATAAGTATTGTCCGGGATTTTTTGTAAAAATGGCAATAATTCCCGATGGAAATTGTCCCTGTTTCCGGTTCAATTCAATCATCAGCTTATTGGAAGACACAAAAGCGATTTCCATGCCCGAAAAAAAGGCAGAAAGAAGGAGAGAAATAAAAATAATCAGTAGGCTACTCATATCAGTTATTGATCTTCGTCCTCAACAATTAATGTAGCATTACCACTTAATAATTTCCATTCGGAAAAGTCTTGTTTTGCATGCATACCGTTTCTTCCGGTTGCGACATTTCCTGTTTTGGTAGTATATTTGGTAAATTTATTGGAATAAACAATTTGCTGCTCCTGATCCCAAAACATTTGTTCCGATTCTATTCTTGCGCCGGAAGCATCAATCAACACTACATTGCCTTGTGCCTCCCAAATCTTTGTTGTATGATCATTCTTAGCCCAATTGGCTGAGACTTCCGCTTTCAGCGTTCCGTCTTTTTCGTACATCCAAGCATGCAATCCTTCAGGAAATTCATCACGAGGGTTCTGGACATTAACATATTGTTTCAATATCGGTGCTATCATTTTCATTTGCAACCGGGCAGAATCAGTATACCATGTTTCTACATCAGTAGCCAACACATCTGGCTCTTCTTCCGGATCGATAATTTTATTGATCACATCCATATCATTGGAACATGAAATGACGGTGATCATGAGAACAAAAAAAAGCCAAATTTTGCGATGAAATTGCACTTGTTTTTCCGGTTTGATGAACTAACAAACCCTCAAAACCATTTGCCAGCTTTGAGGGTTTGCGATATACTTAGGTATGATGATTAGTTGATGAATCGAGCTTTGGTGTCTTCATTGACCCAGCACCCCACATGAACTGTATCACCTTCTTTGACATCATAGAAGAACGCATCTTCCTTTTTGGCAAAATATTGGGAATATGTCGTGATCATCGGATTAACTTTTGCTGCACAATCCGGATCTACAGATTTCGCTTTATTCAGTTTATCCACAATTACCCAATAAATATATTTATGTTGGAAATCATTTTCTCCACATTTCGGACCTGCAGCATAGGCCGTGGCAATCAAAATGTACGGTTCTCCCCATGCTGGACGCAATCTGCTGGCATTTAAAGCATATCTGCGTGCGTTATCATATTTACTGTACTTGGCTAACATCAATTGGCCCAATTGAACGTAATAACTAGCTTTATCAATAGAATCGGTAGCATGTTGGATAGCATTTTCAAAATACTCAACTGCTTTATCATAATTTTCCTTTTTCAGGAACAATTTTGCCATATTGTATGCTGCAGCAGAAGAAGGATCCAAAGCAAATTGCTGTTCAGATGCTTTTTCAAACAACTGGCCATCTGTACATTCATTTCTATTGAGCAAATAAGTCAACTTCTTTAAGAAATCAATATCATTCTTGTTGGCTTCATATTTTTCCGAATATATCTTGTTCAAATTGTCACAAGTGGCTGCTGGACTCAACGCAAACGAATTATCAATCATATCGCGGGCTTTAGCCAACTCTTCAGTAGGCGTAACCTTGATAGCTGCCGATATATAGTCGCTTACTTTGTTATAGCCTTCCAACAATTGTTCATCGGTAATTTTTTTATCTTTATTCTGTTGAACAATGACATTCATGTAACTTGCATAAATAATAGGCGGTGTTGCTTCTTTTTGGATAGACATCGTTTCGTTCAGCACATTCAAAATCTTTGCTTGATCGTCCGGAAGGTACTTCATCAAATCCTGTGCTTTAGATGCCAAGTACGAACCCCTATTCTGCGGACGTGACTGAATACCTGCATCATACAAGCTCATCAAAGTGTCCACCAAAGCACTTTTTCTCTGAGGATTTGTCTCTTTAGTTATCAGATATTGATACATAGTAAGTCCACGAGGAATATTGTTGACAGAAGATTCCGGACATTGTTTCATTACTTTGCGCCAATTGACAATAGCTGCATCATAATTTTTTTGCAAATAATCTTGCTGGTACAATGATAAATACCGGGTACAATCAATACTATCTTGTCCTTTACCGAATCTGGACTGAGCAGACGCCGAAGAGACGAAAATAAAGCCCATTACCAATATTCCCAATCCATATAATATCTTTTTCATGGTCATAAAATTCTTAGTTCTTTAATTCTTTTTAGGTTGTTTAAATCTGATAATTGTTATGATTTTTTATTTAAATTGTATTGGACAATTTTGTCTAATCCAATAAACACTAAATCAGAGTTTGCAAAAATAGGGTTTTCAATTTTATTTACAAAAAAAATTGCATCTCCTCCTGTTATAATCGTTATCAAATTAATGTACACCTTTTTCACTTGTTCTATATACTTTTCTATCTCGAAAATCATGCCATTTTGTACTCCGGAAATTATAGCTGAATTTGTCGAATTGCCAATTAATTGATAATCATCATTTTGTTCTAACATAGGGAGCTTTTTGGTATAATCATGTAAAGCACGAAATCTCATTTTTAAACCCGGAGAAATGTTTCCTCCGTGATAGCAGCCGGTATGATCTATAAAATCGAAAGTCAAAGCCGTCCCGGCATCAATCACTAATACATCTTGCTCCGGATATAAAACACTTGCTCCCACTACTGCTGCCAATCGGTCTTTCCCCAGTGTTTTCGGGGTAAGATACAGATTCTGTATCGGGACAGGCGTATCGGGTTTCAGCTCCAAGAAGAATGGAACCATGCGCGAAAGAACATTCATTAGGATTGGATTGATAGGAACCACGCTTGATATGACACAAGCATCAACAGGCTTCAATCCTCTGATCCATCGGAATAGGTCTTGTGTATCGCCATATAAAAAGTGAGCTGATTGAACTACCTGATTCTGTTCAACAATGGCTAACTTAATAAATGTGTTGCCCGCATCGATACATAAGGTTTGGTACATGCGCAATTTTTATTTGATACTCCAATCAATTGGAGTCATACCATTTTGCTGCAAATATTCATTGGCTTTGGAAAAATGCCCGCAACCCAAAAATCCGCTATGAGCAGAAAAAGGCGATGGATGGGCCGATTCGAGCACCAAATGCTTATTGGTATTAATCAACCGTTTTTTTGCCCGGGCATAATTTCCCCAAAGCATAAACACCAAATGTTCACGCTGGTCGGACAATGTTTCGATTACCTTATCCGTAAACTGTTCCCAGCCTTTATTTTGATGCGATCCTGCTGTGGCTGCACGAACCGTTAACGTAGCATTCAGCAAAAATACTCCTTGGTCTGCCCATGGTTCCAAATTACCCGATCCCGATGCAGGAGGAGCAATTCCCAAATCATGGTGTATTTCTTTGAAAATATTCACTAACGATGGCGGAGGGGTTATGCCATTGGGCACAGAAAAGCAAAGGCCATGCGCTTGCCCCGCACCATGATAAGGATCTTGCCCCAATATAACAACTTTTACGTTGGGGAAAGGGGTATGGGCAAATGCATTAAAGATCAAAGATCCCAGAGGATAGACTTTATATTTTTTTCGTTCCTCTACTAAAAAAGCTTTAAGTTGGGAAAAATAAGGTTTTTCAAATTCTTCTCCCAGCATTTGCAACCAACTTGCTTCTATTTGCGGATTGAGTTTGTTTTCCATATATAGTTAATGAATGACTTATCTGCAAATTTAAAAATTATAAACTCTTTTTCCTAAAAATTGAGCTAATTCCTTCTTCACCTGATTAAGGGATATATAACGGGCAAAAAGTTCATCTAAAAGTACGGTATTCTTATCTTCTTCCGCCTGCCGGATGGCTTGGCCGATTTCTTCCAACATCAGGATAACACGATAATTCCTATATGCCATAAGACTTTGGGGAACTACTGCATTTAGATTGACTTCTTCGGTTTTCACCACCGCACCATGTTGTGTATGTATACGACTCAACACATATTTAGGAGCAATCAGCCCTGCTGCCGTTTTGCTGATTTCCGGATCGGAGTGCCTTGTAAAATAAGTATCATTCACACTTTCCCCTGTAGCAAGCAATTGCTCATATTCATTGAATATTTTTTGTAATAAGGGTTGTTGTATGGACAAATCATCCACGCGAAATTCATGAATAAAATATTCACTGACCGTCGTACCGGGTGTCCCGGCTTCTATATCCGGCTCAATCAATATCGAATTACCGTATGAAATCATTAATCGTATAATTTCTTGCTCGAATATATCCAGATTTTTAGGAGAGATTGGTTGTTCCGGTTCTCTAAGAATAAACGGATCTACGGTGTCTTCTACTACATCATCATATCGAGGCTTTTGCTTTGATTTAACAGCAGTCTTTCTGCGAATTGTATTAACGTTTTCAGCGAGCACACGTTCATCTATCTCAAACAGTCTGCTACATTCCCTAAGGTACACGCTGCGGGTAATATCCTGCGGAATCAAAGCTATGGACTCTACAACTTCCTTGATCATTTGTGCACGCTTGATCGGATCGCCTTTGGCATCGTCAAGCAATAATTTTGCCTTAAACGTAATGAAATCGGTCTCGTTGGTACGAATAAAATCTTCCAACTCCGTAACGCTGTGTGTTCGGGCAAACGAATCCGGATCTTCGCCATCAGGTAATAGCAATACCTTGACGTTCATATCCTCTTGCAGGATCATATCGATCCCACGAAGGGATGCTTTGATCCCCGCAGAATCGCCATCGTACAAAACCGTTATATTAGGCGTAAACCGTTTAATCAATTGTATCTGTTCTACCGTCAAAGAAGTACCGGACGAAGCGACCACATTCTCAATTCCGGCTTGGTGCATGGATATCACATCTGTATACCCTTCCACCAAAAAGCATTTATCATTCTGCACCATGCTTTTACGGGCTTGATAAATGCCGTAAAGCACTTTGCTTTTGTGATATATTTCTGATTCCGGAGAATTGAGGTACTTGGCCGTTTTTTGATCGGTTTTCAAAATACGTCCACCAAAGGCAATCACTTTTCCTGCAAGGCTATGTATCGGAAACATTACCCTACCGGCAAACCGGTCGAAAAGCCCCCGCTCATTCTTGATTAACAAGCCTGTTTCTACCAAATATTCTTCCTTATAACCTTCTTCTAAAGCTTTTTTTGTGAAAGCTTCACGCGCTTCAAAACAATAGCCCAATTCAAATTTTTTGATTGTTTCCTCACGAAATCCCCGTTCTTTAAAGTAACTTAATCCGATGAGGCTGCCTTCACGGCTATTGAAAAGGTTATCTTGGAAAATCCGGGCAGCATATTCCGACACAATGATCAGGCTTTCGCGCTTGTCTTTCTGGCGTTTTTCATCCTCCGTCTGTTCTTTTTCGACAATTTCGATATGGTATTTTTTTGCCAGATAATGAAGCGCATCCACATAGCTTAAATGCTCGTGCTCCATAATAAAATTCACGGCATTTCCGGCCTTTCCACATCCGAAACATTTGTAAATATTACGTGCCGGATTAACGCTAAATGAAGGCGTACGTTCGTTGTGAAACGGACAACATCCGAAATAGTTAGCGCCTTTCCGCTTGAGCGAAACAAACTCTTCGACCACGTCGACAATACGCGCCGCGTCAAAAATCCTGTCTATAGTCGCCCGGTCGATCATTAAAAATTTAAGGTTTAAAATTTAAGGTTTAAAGTTATGCGGAGCATTTTGATTTGCCGAAATAAACTTAAGTGGTGCTCAAAAGATCGAAAAAGAACGTCATTGCGAGCGATAGCGAACTTTCTCATGAACGAAGTGAGTAACCAATCTTTTTGAGTATGTGAGATTGCTTCGTTGTTCCTCCTCGCAATGACGAGATAAAATTAACTTTTTTGAACAACCTCATCTTTACAATCACATTTTAATCGTAATTAGATCAACAATACCTAAAAATTCGCAGCAATCTTTGTGGCAATTGCTTGCAGTTCTTCGCCCGATGGTTTGAGCTTTGGCCTGCTGAAATCCATATCATGCGCGTGGTTAATTGGAATCAGGTGGATATGGGCATGAGGCACATCAAGTCCAATGACAGCCACGCCAACACGATTACATGGAATCGCCTTTCTGATAGCTTTTGCCACTTTTTTAGCAAATACCATGATGCCGCCCAAATCATCGTCACTCAAATCAAATAAATAATCTGTTTCTTGCTTTGGAACGACCAAAACATGGCCTGCAACCAACGGATTGATATCCAAAAACGCATAATATTTGTCGTTTTCAGCTACTTTATAGCTTGGAATTTCACCTTTAACGATTTTTGAAAAAATACTTGCCATAACACAATGAATATGAATGATGAACAAATTACAATGCAAAGCAGTCTTTTGCAAAAATACATTAAAAATCGCAGATGATTTTGTATTTTGTTATATCAGATACACCCCTTAAAAAATCTGCCGTCGACATACTTTTTTTCCCCTCCAATTGCAATTTCTTAACCTCAATCCACCCATCACAGGTTGCTATTTGGAGTGCATTTCCGTTTGATTTGATCGTTCCTGGTGCTAAGGCATACGGATCAAGAGAAAAACCTGTTTCGTATATTTTTAAAGTCAAATGTTCCTCTTTAGGTGTAACAATAGTAGTCCATGCTACCGGATAAGGCGATAATCCGCGCACCAAATTGTGTATTTCCTGTGCCGGCGCATCCCAACGGATTTTACAGGTTTCTCTGAAAATCTTTGGAGCATGATGTAATGTCCCGGATATTAAGTCTTGCTGAGGTATGGAGTTCGATTCCTTTTTTCCTATTTTCTGAATTATTCCGGTTAAATGTTTTGCTCCGGAATGCATCAATTTGTCATGCAGAGATCCAGCGTTATCGTTCGGATCAATGACACATTCCTCCCGCGATATAATATTCCCCGTATCAATCTCCTTATCGATAAAAAAAACAGTAGTGCCTGTACGTGTTTCCCCATTGATCAACACCCAATTGATTGGAGCAGCCCCACGATAATCGGGCAATAAAGAAGCATGCAGGTTGATTGTCCCCAAAGGAGGCATGTCCCATACTGATTCCGGAAGCATGCGAAAAGCGACTACCACAAACAAATCGGCATGCAATTCCTGCAATTGCTTGAGAAATTCCGGATCTTTCATCTTTTTGGGTTGCAATACCAGCAATCCTTGTGTTTTTGCATATTGTTTTACTGCCGATTCTTGTATTTTTTGGCCTCTTCCCGAAGGCTTATCCGGCACGGTTACAACAGTTGCCACGTCGAAATTCGCTTCAACCAACGATTTGAGCGATTCGACAGCAAACTCCGGTGTCCCCATGAAAACAATACGCATGTTATTTATCTTTTTTGATCACCAACTCAAGGGTATGCCCCATCTTATCATGTTTGGTTTGCAAGTAACGCATGTTGTAAGGATTGGGTTGAATTTCGAGAGGGACATTTTCTATGATACGTATACCATAACCTTCCAATGCAATGCGTTTTACCGGATTATTAGTCATCAGGCGTATTGGCCCTAATCCCAATTCTCTTAAAATGCTTGCGCCGACACCGTAATCACGTTCATCAGCTTGAAATCCGAGGTCAATATTGGCTTCTACCGTATCGCGGCCTTGCTCTTGCAATTTGTAAGCCTTCATCTTATTGAATAACCCAATGCCTCGGCCTTCCTGATTGAGATAAACAACTACACCTTTCCCATCTTTTTCGATCATGCGCAATGCTTGATGTAGCTGGTCACCGCAATCACAACGGTACGATCCGAGTATATCTCCGGTAAGGCAAGATGAATGAACCCGTGCCAATACCGGCTCATCAGGCTCCCATGATCCTTTGATGATCGCCAAATGTTCCAAATCATTCGATAGTTGAATAAACGGAATAACCTCAAAATCACCGTATTTAGTAGGCAACTTTACCCGTTCGCCTTTTTTGATGATGGATTCCCTTTGCAAACGATATTTGATCAAATCTTCAATAGAAATGATTTTCATGTCGTATTTTTCGGCCATTTCCAATAATTGCGGCAATCGGGCCATCGTTCCGTCCTCGTTCAATATTTCAACCAAAGCTCCACCAGGTTGCAATCCTGCCAAACGGGTCAGGTCAACAACTGCTTCGGTATGCCCGGGACGGCGCAACACTCCTTTTTCTTTCGCTTTAAGCGGTGAAATATGTCCGGGGCGAGCCAAATCTTCAGGGCTGGTGGCAGGATCAACCAACGCCTTGATTGTTTTAGCGCGATCGGATGCCGAGATACCCGTTGTACACCCCTGCCCGATCAAATCGACCGAAACTGTAAAAGGAGTACCATGCAAAGAAGTATTGACACCAACCATCATTTCGAGTTCCAACTCTTTACATCGTTTCTCGGATAATGGTGCGCAAACCATTCCACGACCATATTTGATCATGAAATTCACAATTTCCGGAGTGATGGTTTCGGCAGCGCATACAAAATCACCTTCGTTTTCGCGGTCCTCATCATCTACTACAATAATGATTTTCCCGCTCCGGATGTCTTCTATGGCTTCTTCTATGGTATTGAGTTTTCTTTGTGACATGAATTATGCGATATGTATATAATTTACAAGATGGATTAGTGATCTTTTGGTAGCATTCCTATATCATGCTATTCAATTCATTGATCAGATTTTGATTGGTGCTTATCATATTTCTTAATTCATTGCGCAAAATATATTTGTGTGTCAATGCTTTCAGATACAAATATATCCATACAGGAAAAACAATTGCAGTCAGAATCGGCTGCCAAATGCTTGTGCGCTTGATTTTATAATATTGAAGGGTTACAGAAGGATATTCTTCAAGTGTTTCTTTGATTACTTCGATATGCGACATGTTAAGCAAAGCCTTAACCCGGTCATATTCTTTAGCAATATCCCCCAACTCTGAATCTGCTTCTCGATACCAAATTTTGCGAAACCGCAACTTTTGATTTAGATGAGTATTCAGATATACAATACATTGTTTAGATAAGTTCTCCAATGCAGAAACCAAATTTTCCGGTTGCAAATCGGCCTCGGTAGCACTGATTGATATGCCTGGCCGTGGCGAAAGCGAAATGGCAAAAATATACCGAAGGCCTTTTTTTATATAAGACAAATAAAGCTCCTGATTGAATATGGCAGAATCGCGTGTTGCTTTGTACGTAAGAAAAACGCCCAACGGCATGACAATAAATGTGGATAGCCACGTACCGGCAAAAGGTGTCATATTGCCGCCCCTCGCAGATTTTTCGCCAATAATGGATATGACATAATACAGCACGAAAAAAAGGATCGCAATAATGATGGGCGTCCCCAATCCTCCTTTACGAACAATGGCTCCCAGCGGCGCTCCTACGAAGAATAAAATAAGACAAGCGAGCGACATAGTGATTTTTTTATGCCATTCTATTCCATATCGACTTATCCTGCTGTTTTTGTCATTCAATTCGTAAATAGCGCCTGCAAATTGTTCCTTTTGGCTGCGAACATTATTGACGGCATCCTGAATTATCGTTTGCCTGGTTAGTTTATCTTTCTGATCAAATACTTCCCGGTAGTTTTCAACTACGCTCTTCCGGTGTGCCGTATCTGCAAGCACTTTTTCAGGTACTATATAGACAGGCTGAAGCATTCGTTTCAACTCACTCTCCTTGTCAGAAATAATTTTCCCAATGGAATCGATGGTATATGACAACTGCTTGATATTCATCATTTGATAACTTTGCTTGAATATCTGTTCGTCCGAGCGTTCCAACCCAAACTCGGGCAGCAGCATCCTGAATGTTTGCTCTTCAAAAAAATCACGACGGAAAGGATATGTCCGGTTCCTAAAATTTTCCTCTTTTTTATTCATGTCAATGTACTGACGTCCATGATACAAAGTCACTTCAAGAAACCGTTTATCTGCTGTTACAGCCATAAAGCCCGAATCGGCCAATATGACCGACGAATTTCCCGTTCGTTCGGTATGGTTATATATCCGCAAATTGTATAATTGGTTATTTTCATAATTCCTATTTCCGATGCGGATACTATACCCTTCGATCCCGTTATAAAAAATTCCTTCGCGGATCTGTAATTCCGGCCGTTGTTGTTGAATATCATGTATTAAAGTACGCATCTTTAAATTGGCGACAGGCGTGACGTTGTTGGCAAATACAAAAGAACTGAATGCAATAACAACAGACAATAAAATCAACGGAAAAACAATACGTTGCAAAGATATTCCGGCGGCTTTTAACGCAATCAATTCATAATTTTCGCCCATGTTGCCCAATGTAAAAATCGAGGCAATCAAAACAGCCAATGGGAAAGCCATGATAGCCAATTGGGCGCATGTGTACAAAAGCAATTCGCCGATGACAGAGAAATCAAGCCCTTTGCCAACCAAATCGTCTATATATTTCCACAGGAATTGCAAAAGCAACACAAATATGGCAATAGTGAATATCATCACAAATGGCCCGATGAATTGCTTGAGCATGAAACGATGCAGAATCTTCACGCTGGTGTATTTTTTTGGTTATAACCCTTCATTCGTCATTTTGTTTTTGACCCGACAAAGGTAGTCAACCGCAAAAGTTTTTCCAATTTTCGATTTTTGAATTTTTGCAGATAAATACAAAGATGCTGCGCAATAGGCATTCCCAGATATATCAGTTTAGTTGTAATAATTTTCACAAAAACGAAACTCACCTCTACCAGGAAACACAAAGCCGAGAAAAAGCCGAAAATGAATATCTTTACGAACTCGCCTGTACAATAATAGCCATTTCAATAGGAGTCATTGGATTTCCTTTAATTACTCAAGGATCGTACAGATTTTTCATTTCAATGAAAAAGAATCCAGGAACTTATCTACAGAACGTATGTCAATTTTTCTGCCACCGGCACTGATCATAAATATATCTTCATCAATCAAATACACCCTGCTTTTGATAATTCCATCGCCATCGAACACTTTACAAATCGATTCCATCCCTTCCCATTGCTGATACTTGACAGGAGTAAACTCAAAGTCCTTCCCTCCAAGTTTTGTTGCAGACCCAGTCAACATCGCCCTGAAAGCAAGATTTAAAGAACCTGGTATTGTTCCGACATTGTTTTTCAAATTCTCTGGCATTTTATTGTGTGCAACAAAATACATGAACGGATTTTCGTTATCATCAGCACCTTGCAGAATCCAGTTGGTAATAATAATATTGTCCAGAGTACGATCTGTGGACTCCGTCTTTTCAACCTTGAAAGCCGTTTGGGGGAATTCAATATTGAACCCGGGAATCACCTGCGGTTCTGCCGTAACTTGATTATTATGGCCTTGTCGGCTGGTGCAGGATACCAGGATAATAGTAATCAGAATGATGAGTCTATTTAACATAATAGATTTATTAATTAGGTGAAAGGTTAATATCCATTACAAATTTACGCATATCAGTAACAAATTTCAGGCTGGCAATTTGTTTTGTAATATTTGTCTGGCAAAAGACATGTGACAAACATCCACATTTTATGTATTTTCATATTGCATAGCCTGATAAAGCGACAAGTGGTTTTTCATTTTTTTATTACGGCAAAATCGCTTAAATGATTTTCAACCCAATCTTTGATTTTTTTGATTTCAATATCCATCACTTCATAAAACCGGTCATCAAGGGGTTCAAATTCGGTAAATTCTTTATACATGGCCGAAAATTCTTCGATGGTTATTTCTTTTTCCAGTTCTTCCCTGTTTTTCTCATATATAACTTTTGCATCCTCCACAATGTCGGCAATTTTTTCAGCACCCCATATTCTTATATCCTCAACAAACGGAGAGTCGAACACATAATTCCCATATCCGTTTTGAATTAATTGGAGAAATCCTCCGTTACAAACCTGTCCGTAAAGAAAGTTAAACGCCATCAGTGTATGTTGCGAGTTGTTAAAATTTTGCGCCATATCTTCGTCCGGTTTGTTTGTCATCATTTCATGATATTTATCGATGAAAAGAAACAAAAAATCCCATATATCGTTTTTCGCTTTATTGATTTCGTTTTCACTGATTTCAGGTAATGTATTCATTGTTTTTTTCTTTATAAGTGACAATCCTTTGATACGATACGGTAAAATATCGTTTTGTAATAATTATTTTGTGAAGCGGTTAATTTTTCGTTTCAGAAAAATAAATCATAAACAAAGATAAAAAATATTTGAGCATGAAAAATAATGCATTGTAAAGCATTTGAATCGCTATTATTTTGGGTGCAATGCATTCTTATGTTCTAATATACAGTTCGATTATATTTAAACGAAGCGATCGCTTCGTAATGAAATTGACCGCTTTGTTATTCGCCTGCCGGTCAGGCAGGCGAATAATGACAAATCTGGAACAAGCTTTTTAGATAACTACATAAAGTTTGGACTTATCAATCTGTATTCTTTGTTATTAATTACTCATTGACTTTATTGTTTCTGCCAAACGTACAAATTCGTGACGATATCCTTTGGGATCATTGCCCAACCCGGATTCAGCAAGGGCGATTACCTTATCATAATTGGCTGATCCCTTGAAATCCGAATCTCGCAACAATTGTCCAAACATAGCAACTGCCGAGGCAAAACGGAAGTCATCCGAAACTTTATTTTTTCCATTGTCAATCACGGCCACCTCCATCTTGCGGCTTGTGTCTTCATCTGGCAATTTATAGCGCAACTTCACAGTCAAAAGATCAGGAGAATCGCTGTTCACGGGAAAGGCAGGCTTTACTTTAGTTTGGTATTTTAAATCGTCCACGCTACCCGGAATATTGCCCTTAACACCTACCGGAACCACTTCATAAAAAGCAACCACCGTATGCCCTGCACCCATTTCTCCGGCGTCTTTCGTGTCATCGTTAAAATCTTCTTTGTTCAATAAGCGGCTTTCATAGCCAATCAACCGGTATGATTGCACTTTAGCCGGATTGAATTCGATTTGCAATTTTACATCTTTAGCCACAGTATACATGGTTGCTCCAAACTCCTGAACCAACACTTTGTTGGCTTCCTGCATATTATCAATATATGCGTGGTTGCCGTTGCCTTTTTCGGCCAATGTTTGCATTTTGCTATCTTTATAATTGCCCATGCCATAGCCCAAAACAGTCAAGTAAACTCCACTTTTGCGTTCTGTTTCGATCAGGCTTTCTAAATCTTTATTACTTGATATGCCTACATTGAAATCTCCATCTGTGCAAAGGATAATGCGGTTGTTTCCGCCTTTGATCAAATTCTTTTGTGCGATTTTATATGCCAATTGAATACCGGCGCCACCAGCCGTTGATCCACCAGCCGTCAGCTTACCCAACGCTTCGCGTATTTTTTGCTTATCGCTACCTGATGTAGATGGAAGCACTTCGCCCGCTGCTCCTGCATATACCACGATGGCTACTTTGTCTTTTTCACGAAGATTGTTTACCAACATTTTGAGTGACGATTTCACTAAATCCAACCGTGTAGGGCCATACATCGATCCGGAAACATCAATCAAAAACACAAAATTGGAAGCCGGCAGGTTTTCATCTGCAATTTCTTTGGCCTTGATGCCGATGCGTACCAAGCGATGTGTATTGTTCCATGGACATTCACCCACTTCTGTAGTAATGCGTACCGGATCATTACCGTTGGGGCGTGCATCTCCATAACTAAAATAGTTTACCAATTCTTCGGTACGAATTGCATCTTTAGGCGGCATTTGCCCTTGGCTGACAAAGCGGCGCATGTTGCTGTATGAAGCAGCATCCACATCAATAGAGAAGGTGGATAACGGTTCGTCTAACACCGGCCTGAAACGATTTTCGACAATCGAATTGTAATCTTCGGTATTTTGCTGTGCCGGAGCTGGAATGTATGCAGAATAATACCCCATATCGGCTCGCATTGACACTTTTGCCACACTTTGTTCTGCCACACTGTATGCAACCACAACTGATTCATCTAACATTATTTCAGAAGGCTGTAAAGCCACATCATGTATCGTTTTGCTTATGGTTACTTCTTTCTTATCATATCCGACAAACGAATATACCAACACTGCTCCTTTTTGCGCCTGAATATTGTACTTGCCATCCATGTCGCTCACGGCACCTTTGGTGGTCCCTTTAACTTGAATGGTTGCACCCGGCAAAGCATCCCCGGTTGAAGCATCAGTTACTTTTCCGGTAACGGTTATGGTTTGAGCAGACAAATTACCCAAGCAAAGCAGACAAACAGATATTGTCATCCATACAGTTCTTACAAAAATATTTTTCATGGCTTTTAGAATTTTAGTGAATAATCGATTTTTCCTTATAGATGACTTTTCACATCAAATTCCATAAACAAGATAAAAAATTTTATCTACTGAGTTATATTCTTCAGAATATCATGATAATTTTGAGCCTAATTCATTTAAAATATTCATTGTAATGAAGAAAATACTTTTTTGCATATTGACAGGGATTTCAATTATGAATGTATTGGCACAAACACAAGTGATTGCTCACCGGGGATATTGGGACTGCGAAGGTTCGGCGCAAAACTCGATATATGCCTTGCAAAAAGCTCAAGAAATCAACATATATGGTTCGGAGTTCGATGTATTGGTCACTTCGGACGGAATACCTGTGGTGAACCACGACGACACCATCGAAGGACTGACAATCGAGGATACGCCTTATGCACAATTGAAAGACATCCGGTTAAAAAATGGAGAAAAGCTCCCCACCCTTGAGGCATATCTGCAACAGGGGAAGAAAGACAAGAAAACCAAACTGATTTTGGAAATCAAAGAACACAGCAGTAAAGAAAAAGAAGACCGGGCAACCGCCATTATTGTCAGTATAGTAGAGAAATCGGGAGTAAAGAATCAGGTAGAATATATTTCATTTAGCCTGAATATATGTAAGGAACTGGTACAGCTTGCGCCCAAAGCCGAAGTGGCCTACCTGAACGGAGATATGGCCCCGAAAGAATTCAAGGCACTAAGTATAACAGGAATCGACTACCATTACACTGTGCTACAAGAGCATAAAAATTGGATTAAAGAAGCGCACCAATTAAAAATGAAGGTGAACACCTGGACGGTAAATAATGAAGCGGATATGCAAGAAATGATCGTCGCAGGAGTAGATTACCTCACCACCGATAAACCGGTAGATGCAAAAAGATTATTGTATAAAGGCAAATAATATAATTGAATATTGGATATTGGATATCGAATATTTACAAATATATCATCAAAAACGGGTTTAGTTTTGAACAACAATGACACAATTATTTGATTGATTACTTTTGCAACTTCTTTATGATCGAACAAAGAGATAAATTTCAATTGATTGCTTGTTAAAACTAATTATATGTCAGACATTGAATTATATGTAGCACACGGAACTGCTCCCGTTTATTTGAATGCCCGTATGGCTAACCGCCATGGGTTAATCGCCGGAGCTACCGGTACAGGAAAAACCATATCGCTTCAGGTATTGGCCGAAGCTTTCAGCGCTGAAGGAATAGCCGTATTTATGGCCGACGTGAAAGGCGACTTATCGGGTATTGGTAAACCCGGTTCTATGAACAAAGTGATCGCAGCCAGAACAGAAGAATTTGGACTGAAAGAATTCAAATTCCAATCTTCCCCTGTTTGTTTCTATGACGTTTTCGGCCAGCAAGGGCATCCGTTGCGCACGACCATTTCTGAAATAGGCCCGTTATTGCTTGCCCGGCTGCTCAACCTGAACGACACACAAAGCGGAACATTGAACCTTGTCTTCCGCATTGCCGACGATAACGGATATCTACTGATCGATATGAAAGACCTCCGTTCTATGCTCGACCATGTGGGTAAAAATGCCAAACAGTATACCACTGCTTATGGTAATATTTCGGCAAGCAGTATTGGCGCTATCCAGCGGGGGTTGCTTACGCTCGAAGACCAGGGAGGAAATGTTTTCTTTGGCGAACCGGCTTTCGACATTTTTGATTTGATCCGAACGCATGAAGAAAAGGGAATGATTAACGTATTAGCGGCTGACAAGTTGATGCAATCGCCTGTGTTGTATTCTACCATGCTGCTATGGCTGTTGTCTGAACTGTACGAAAAACTGCCGGAAGTAGGCGACTTGCCCAAACCAAAACTAGTTTTCTTTTTTGACGAGGCGCATTTACTTTTCAACGAAACATCGAAAGCACTGATAGACAAAATAGAGCAAATTGTACGGTTGATCCGGTCTAAAGGTGTGGGCGTGTATTTTGTTTCTCAAAGCCCATCGGATGTTCCCGACAATGTGCTGGGACAATTGGGCAACCGCATACAACATGCCTTACAGGCATATACGCCGCGCGACCAAAAAGCAGTAAAAATTGCTGCACAAACATTCCGCCCCAATCCCCAATTAAATACGGAACAAGTAATTACCGAACTGGGTGTAGGCGAAGCGTT
>JAVBPN010000124.1:0-3840 GCA_031549585.1 Bacteroidales bacterium | reverse complement strand
GAAATGGATGGGACCAGGTCCGTTACCTGCTCAGGGATGGAAACACAGTATGGCTGTAAATCCTGATGATGGATATATTTATACTCGATATTATTTTGGACAAATTGTAAAAATACATCCTGTTACATATGAAACCGAGGTGCTATATACCACAGCGCAGGGTGACAGTTATGGAATGACATTCCACCCCCATCATCCCAATATCTTGTATATAATGTTCTATGGCAATGCGGGAGAAAATTCCAATAGTATATGTACCATAGATGTAAATAACCCAGCAACAACCTTTAAAAAGATTTCTGGCTCCACATCTGGTGGTCATCGTGACGGCCGTTTAGAAGATGCACAATTTAACAACCCGGAACAATTCTTTTGCGATCCGGATGGATTTATTTATGTGGCAGATGCAGGGAATCATTGTATAAGAAGAATTTCTCCCGAAAATATGGTAGAAACCATACTGGGAATACCTGGTGTTTCAGGGTGGAAAGACGGTGGGAAAGGAGAAGCCCTTTTTAATCAACCCACAGGAATCGGAATTCATCCTGATGGAAGTGTATATGTTGCCGATTTTGGGAACTATCGACTTAGAAAACTATCTATTAACTGATGGTTGAGATTATGATGACGTAATATATTAACAACAATATTATAAAATAAATGAAACGATTAGCATGTGTAATTTTTATGTTTTTATCTGCGAGTATTGTTATTTCTGCACAATCGGAAACAGTATTTTCTATTGAGGGTGTAGTATATGATGAAGCAGATGTTTCCCTACCAGGAGTTACTGTTTATTTGAGAGATAAGATTAGCATAGGAACAATCACTGATACCAATGGTAAATTTAGTATTCGAGCCTCACTTGGCGATATGATTGTTTTTTCATTCATTGGTTATGAAAAAATTGAATATCTGGTTACAGAAGAAAAAAAAGATTTGAAAATAAAATTTAGTAAGAGTGTAAAAGAACTTGAAGAAGTTGTTGTTGTCGGTTTGGGCAGTCAGAGAAAAATATCTTCTGTTGCAGCTGTTTCTACAATAGATCCTAAAGATCTTCAGGTTCCATCTCCTTCTGTTGCCAATTTACTGGGGGGCCGTATTGCCGGTATCATATCTATGCAGACCAGTGGAGAACCAGGAAAAAACATTTCAGAGTTTTGGATAAGAGGTATAGGAACTTTTGGAGCTAATAGTTCGGCTCTAGTGCTGATTGATGGTTTGGAAGGAGATCTCAATTCTATCGACCCTGCTGATATTGAGAGTTTTTCTGTTTTAAAGGATGCTTCGGCAACAGCGGTATACGGGATTCGTGGAGCTAACGGAGTATTATTGATAACAACCAAAAGAGGACAATCAGACAAATTAAGCATCACAGGAAGAATTAATTATTCAATTTCGCATCTGAAAAGAACTCCCGATTATTTACGTGCTTATGATTATGCTTCATTGGCAAATGAAGCAAGGATTGTAAGAGGAGAGACTCCCATCTATAACCTTCAGGAAATGAGTATTATTCAAAATGGAACCGATCGGGATATTTATCCAGATGTAGATTGGCAGGATGAAATTCTTCGTGATATTTCTTCAAAACAGTCATATTATATAAGTGCACGGGGAGGAGCACGAATTGCCAGATATTTTCTAAGTGTTGGAGGTTCTTCGGAAACTGCCGCTTATAATTACGACAAATCCAGTGTTTATGCAGCAAATACAGGGTACAACACATACAATTATCGTGCAAATATTGATCTGGAATTGTCAGAATCAACTGATTTATTTTTTGGAACTGATGGACATCTCTCTATCCATAATAATCCGGGAGTAGCTAGTACGGATTATATATGGTCTGCACAATCAAACCTAAATCCACTATTGTTGCCTACCGTTTATTCAAACGGACAACTTCCCGCTATTGGCGTCGGAAACGATGAAAAATCACCTCTCGTCATGATAAACCATATGGGGCGTCGAACGGATCAAGCATTTAACGGTAAATTCACATTGGCCCTAAATCAGGATCTTTCTATGTTCTTAGATGGGTTGAAATTCAGGCTTCAAGGTGCGTACGACATCAATAGTCATTTTGCAGAAACTCGTCTTGTCAGACCGCCGCTTTATCAGGCTGTAGGCCGTGATAAATACGGTAAACTGATCACCATAGAAAGAGTGTTGGAAGAAGATATCTTATATACGTATACTACAAACCAATTTAGGAAGTATCACTTTGAAACAACAGTTAATTACGATAAAGTATTTGCAACGGATCATCGTGTCTCTGGCTTGGTATACTACTATATAAGCGATCAAAAACTTGCCAGTGATGGAAAAAATAATTTAAGTGCAATACCTCTTCGTTATCAGGGCATTTCCAGTAGGATGACCTATGGTTTTCAGGACACTTACATGATTGATCTAAATTTTGGGTATACGGGATCTGAAAATTTCCAACCCGGAAAACAATATGGTTTTTTTCCGTCTGTCGCTTTAGGTTGGATACCAAGTTCATACCGTTTTTTCAAGGATAATTTAAAATGGTTGAATTTTTTTAAAATCAGAGGTTCCTATGGGGTGGTTGGTAACGACAGGATTTCTAATAGACGTTTTCCGTACCTGACACTGGTAAGCAGAAGTACGGCTCATCCCTGGGGATCCTATACAGGTGTAAATACCATTAATGAAGAAATCGTAGGAGCAGATAATCTGAGATGGGAGAAAGCCATTAAAGCAAATATTGGTGTTGAAGGACGTTTATTGAATAATCACATTTCTTTTGTCTTTGATGTTTTTAAAGATAAACGCGATGGCATTTTCATGCAACGTGTCCAGATACCCCAATATGCCGGTTTGATATCTATGCCATACGGAAATGTTGGAACAATGAGCAGTTTTGGAGCTGATGGAAATGTAAGTTATTCCCAAGAGATTAATGATAACATGAGTTTTACAATCAGAGGAAACTTTACCTATTCCAAAAATAATGTAGAAAACTGGGAGGAAGCCAATCCAAGATATGCGTATCAGGAACTTTCTGGTTTTCCATACAATACAATCAGAGGCTATCAGTCTGTCGGACTTTTCAAAGATCAGGAAGATGTAGACAACAGTCCGGCTCAGTTCGGAAAAGTAATGCCTGGAGATATTAAGTACAGAGATGTTAACGGAGATGGAGTGATTAACTCAAATGATGTGGTCCCATTATCATACAGCACATATCCGTTGCTGATGTATGGTTTTGGTGGAGAATTCAAATATAAAAAAATTACTGTTGGACTCCTGTTTAAAGGCACTGGTAAAACGGATTATTTTCATGCCGGATATATATATAATGGTGTTAATAATGGCAATAGCTATATCCCTTTTAACATGGGCGTTCGGGGTAATGTATTATCAATAGTCAATGACCCGTCCAACAGATGGATTCCAAAAGAATATGCCATTTCAAAGGGTATTGATCCGAATTTGGCCGAAAATACCGATGCGCGCTTTCCCAGGTTAGCGTACGGGTATAATGAAAACAATTCACAATTGTCTGACTTTTGGAAAGGAGATGCACGTTATTTACGCTTACAGGAAATAACTATAAATTATAACTTGACAAATGACTTTTTAAGAAAATTGAAAATATCATCTATTGATTTTCAATTTGTAGCCAACAATGTGTATTTGTGGGATAAAGTCAAATTGTTTGATCCTGAACTGGCTTATTTAAATGGGGTAGTATACCCTATACCCAGTACTTATACTATTCAGTTATATATTAATTTGTAATAAAAAATATGATTATGTTAAATTTAAATAGGACAAGGAAAGAAAAAACACAATACGGTACAAGCTTTA
>JAVBPN010000163.1:0-21288 GCA_031549585.1 Bacteroidales bacterium | reverse complement strand
CATGATAAAATTTTGGTGATTGATTATAAATCATGCAAGTTTGCCGTATCAGACAGGTTACCTGCCGAATATAAGGATTTGCCAACAGTAGAATTTACATTACAAAATAATATTTTAAAGCTTCCATTCCGTATCGATGGTGAAGAATGTAAGTTAATATTCGATACCGGCTCAAGTCCTTTTGCATTAGTAACATCGGAAGAAAGGGCATTGGAAATATCGGATTCCGTTATTGTCGACTCTTTGGGTAATCTCTCATGGTGGGGAAAGGAAATAGCCTTTTATGGGTTTGAAATAAACAAGCCCGTGGAATTTTTAGGGAATGTTCTTAAAAACTCAAAGGTTTACTATGCTAAAGATGGACTTTGGGATGAGATTTATAGTTCTTATAATGTTTGGGGAATAACTGGAAATGCCTATTTCTTTGATAATATCGTGATTATTGATTATAAAAATAAATTATTTCGAGTAAAATAGAAATCAATATTACATGATTTATGTATTGTATAATTTATTATTTCATGTGCGTACACGGAAATAATAAAATGTAACGAATTAAGTGACTTCTACAGCAATGACTAAATAATCCCGCCCAATTATATTTATAAAATATTTATTGGACTTTGTAGAATAATAAAAATAAATATATACTTTTATAGCGTTTCAGCTAATATTACTAAACAAAAAACACAGAAGATGAAAAAGTATCTTGCGCTGTTGATTATGCTGATTGTATACATTGATATAACTGTTGCTCAAACAAATACGAGCAACTTGTTTACGATTAGCGGCCAAATTGTTGACTCTCTTTCTAACGAAGGTGTGCCCTACGCCACGGTTGGCATTGCTTTAGCCCAAACGCCCAAGCAATTTATCAAAGGAGTGGCTTGTGATGGGAACGGCAAATTTGAATTGCAAATAAAGGATGCCGGCAGTTACGTAATGGCCATCCAATCTATTGGGAAAAAGGCAATCATCAAACCTTTAGAACTTTCAGATGCCAAAAAGAACATAGATATCGGAAAAATACCGATGTCCGATGATGCCCAGCAAATCAGCGAAGTAAGTATCGTTGCACAAAAACCATTGGTAAAGGTAGAGATCGATAAATTAATTTATGATATAGAAGAAGATCCCGAATCAAAGGTGAATAATACGTTAGAAATGCTCCGCAAAGTACCACTCGTAACCGTAGATGGCGAAGATAAAATTCAATTGAAAGGTTCAACGAATTTCAAAATTTATTTGAATGGCAAGCCGTCTAATTTATTTAGCGGACAAAATGTATCGGATGTGTTGAAAAGTATGCCGGCAAGTTCCGTAAAAAATATTGAAGTCATTACCGATCCCGGCGCCAGGTATGATGCCGAAGGAATTGGAGGTATTATCAATATTGTTACCGCACGCAATTTAGTCCAAGGTTATTCAGGTTCTGTTTCCGCCAATGCTGGAACATTTGGAAGCTACGGAGGTGGAGGATATATAACAGCCAAGGCTGGTAAGTTCGGCTTGACCAGTAATTTAAATTACTCCAACTATAAAAGGCCTTGGGGAAACACAGAAATCACCAATGAAAATTTTATCAACGACCAGTATTATAGAGAAATAAATGATGGAAAAGCCAAAAGTAGAGGCACTTATATTTCCGGTTATTTAGAAGCAAGCTACGAAATAGACACATTAAATCTTTTGAGTCTTGGTGTAAACCTTTATGATGGGAAGGAAACCAATAATGCCGAAAATGACATCATCATGTTTAATCGGTCGGATGCAATCATGTATACATACAACCGCAGTGGAGAGGGGAAAAATAATTATGGCAGATTAGGAATCAATTTTGATTACCAAAGGTCTACCCGGAAAAAAGGCGAATTATTAACTTTTTCATACCGTTTCTATAACTCTCCCGATGGAAGCCAAAATTATATGTATATTAATGATATAACAGGCACACCCCCGTCTCATCTGGCTAATCAATGGCATGACAATGACGCCAAGACAAGAGAACACACCGGACAAATTGATTATGTAAATCCGATTACACCAGTCCATAGTATTGAAGCCGGATTTAAGTATATTTTTCGCCAAAACCTAAGTCATATAAAACAATATGAGATGCCTCAAAATGCTTCCGAATGGACATTGCTCCCATCTAATAGTCATAACGATTTTAACCATTCCAGCTACATATATGCCGGTTATATGGGCTATTCACTAAAAATAAAGAAAATAGGATTGAAAACAGGAATACGTGCTGAGGCAACGAAACAGGATGTGATCTATAAGCTTAATGAAACAATGAATTTCAACACGGATTATTTTAATATTGTACCCAGCATAACAGCCTCATACCAACTCAAAGCGAATCAACAAATCAGGTTAGGATACAATTTACGTATCTTCCGTCCAAGCATTTGGTATTTGAATCCTTATGTAAATGATACCGACCCCTTTAACATATCATATGGTAACCCAAATCTGGATGCTGAAAAAGGCCACAATATAAACCTGAATTACAGCTTTTTCACCCGGAAGCTTACCCTGAATCTGAATACCACATATACATATATTAATAATGCCATTACAAATTATACGTTTATTGATCCCATGAATCCGAATGTGAAACAACAAACATATGATAATATTGGAAAAAGAGAACGTGCGGTATTATATGCTAACGCAAGCTGGACCCCCACAACTAAACTAAGGATCACGATCAATGGCGGTATGTTCTATGATGATTTGAAGAGTCAAGAGTTAGGTGCATCTAATAGTGGATTGAATGGAGAAGGATTTGCCAATATCCAATTGACATTACCATATGACTTTCGGATCAATATGATGGGCGCTTATATAACAGGTTTTGTGATGCTACAGGGAAAACAATCTTCTCAATACCGAACCAATGTATCCATTAGTAAAGATTTTCTCAAACAGAAATTGACCGTTTCACTCACTTGTTCCAACCCAACCAGCAACAGCATAAAAATTAATTATTCTAGGTCTGATGAATATTTTGCAATGAATAACAAAAACAACATCAAAATACGTGAAGCACGCTTGAATATTTCTTATCGGTTTGGAACGATGAAGGAATCAATTAAAAAAGTACAACGCAGTATCACCAACGATGATGTAAAGAGTGGTGGTTCTTCTGAGTCTGGTGGCGGCGGATTATAATATCCTGTTGCAAATGAATAGGTGAATGCCTAGCTTTCTCTTTTAATTAAGCATGATCCGGCCGAATAGCCTCCACCAAATACGGAAACACAAATCAAATCGCCTTTGACGAACTTGGGATAATGTTGTGCAAAAACCAATAAGGAGCTTACCGATCCGGTATTTCCTAATTCTTTGATGTTATTTAATGACTTTTCTTCAGGGATTCCCAAATCTTTGGCCACATATTTCAATATCCGCATATTTGCCTGATGTCCAATAAAATATGATATGTCGGAAATAGAATAACCGTTCTTGGAAGTAATATCCCTGGCATTTTGGGCTATATATATACATGCCTGCATAAATACGTCTTTACCATAAGGCATCTTTAATCCTCCGATTTTTGGATTCAGAAAAACGCCATTAGGTCCGTGCCCCACATGTCCCAAACCCTGAGAAAGAATATCTATTACCTTAAAATTTTGTTCGGAGTAAGAAGTATTGGAAAAAAAGAATGCTGCCGCAGCATCTCCCCATAAATGCCCCGATTTCGGATCGCTTTCGTTGGAATAGGTTGAATTTCGATCGGCGGTTACCAACAATGCTTTAGTTGCCTTGCCCGTATCAAAGAATGAAGAAATAATCTCCATCGCATTGATGGCTGAAGAACATGCTGAGGAAAGGAAAAATACTTTTGCTTTTTCTATCTGAAATTCACGTTGTATCACGTGTGCAGTAGTAGCAACAGTATCCGAAGGAGTATAAGATGCAAAAATAATCAAATCGACATCCGTTATGGGGTATGGCAACTGAGTTGCTGCATCTTTTACGGCCTCGATGCACATCATGTCCATCGTTTCTTTTTCCGTAGCCTTTGACCGAGTAAGAATACCTGTACGCTGGTATATCCAATCACTTGTGAGCCCGTTTACTTCTAAAAAATAATCATTAGGAACCCTTGTTTCTGGTATATAATACCCGATTGAGTTAAAAAACATCCTTAATTTTCTATTTTTAAATTCGCACCAAAGATATTCATATTCGCTTTTTTCTCAAAAACAAACAGTAGAATCTGAAAAATAATTTGGACACCCCGTCTTATGTTTATGTTCATCAAATTTCTATAAAATTTATTGACAAACAAATCTTTTCTATATACATTTCGAATCAAGAAAACACACAAAACATCATACTTATTGAATATCAAATAGTTATGCTCTTTATTTCGCAAAATGAAAATAAATGTATTTTTGACCGCTTTTCATCTAATAAGGAATGATTGGAATTGTTATACAAATTGCCATTTCGTGGGTATTGCTTCGATTATTTGGCCGGCATAATCTTTCGGTTTTAGGATTAAAACCCACCAAAGGCCGGATTTTAAATCTGACAGTTGGGCTTCTTCTTGCCGCTTTTTGTTGCTGCATATACCAGATCCTAACCACATCAGTTGTCGGTAATTATTGGATATTGAATCAGAAACAGACCTTATGCGACACATTGTTGGGAGCGTGGTGGGTGTTGAAGTCGATATTATTTGAAGAATTAATCTTTAGAGGAGCACTGCTTTATATTGCTATCCAGACAATAGGAATAACAAAAGCATCCTTTTTATCTGCCATTTGTTTTGGTGTTTACCATTGGTTTTCAAATAATGTATGGGGTAATCCAACACTTATGGTTATTATTTTTGGCATGACCATGATTGCAGGATTGATGTTCGCTTTTGCTTATGCTAAAACAAACTCGCTTTATTTGCCCATCGGATTACATTTCGGATGGAATTTTTGCCTGATTATTTTATTTTCAAACGGGCCTCTGGGGCAACAAATCCTGATTAAAGCAAATGATAACCAACCTGAAGGAATCATATCGTTACTTATCTTTCTATTTCAAGTATTGGCTTTACCATTGATAGCCTTCGGATATATCAAATGGATGGATCGTCAAAAGAAGAAATTAATAGAATAGGTCACCGCACATCGTATCTTGCGAAAGCATAATATACCAATCCGAATAATGCTCCAAACCAAAGCAATAGTACAGTAATATCCCAACGGCTTTGGTACATTAAGTCAAGAATTTTTGACGACCGATAGGCAAACACCGGCACATCGGCAGGATCAATAGCCGCTTTCGACATATAATCCTTACAACCATTAAATCGATCTCGCCAAATCAAATGAAGACTGGTAGGATCAGCAGCATCTTTATCGACAATGTAGTTGCGGTAAACTGTTTGGTAAGCCACCGCTTGTTGTTGAAAATTGTGATAACCGTAATAATTATTGTCGGCTATACGGTCACCAATCCAGCGGAAAACTGAGAATGGCGATATTTTCGACAACGCAATAGCTAAATCGGTCTGCCGGAATAGGCTATTCTGGTATTCGTCCCATATTTCCCTGTGGATATTCTCCATCCAGTCATGTTTATTCTTCCACTTATACACGTCTTCCGAACGTTTCTCCCATTCAAAGTGCCACCCGCTCGACCAGCGTATGGTTTTATCATCGGCGTCTTTCATTAGTGTTTCTTCGCGAAAATTCTGCTCGGCAATACTGGGTACAGGCTTTAGCTTACCTGCTATTAGCCAACTAGTATTTGGGAGAATGAATACCAGCACGATCCATGCCAATAAACAAACTATAGAGCTAATCGATGCACGTGGCGTAATGATAGAAATCCCAAAGAACAACAAGATATTGAACCCAATAAATAAAATAGTGATCAATATGAATGCTAATACTTTGTAGTAATCAACTGACGTTAATATAAGCCCTGCCGAAAATTGAATGATCAATAAATGGATAACAATGCCTATGATGATTGGCATCAGTAAAATGAACCACAGCGCAAAAAGTTTTCCTAACAAGATTTTCCAACGCGGAACAGACGAAGTGAGCATTAATTTTAGCGTACCATTTTGTTTCTCACTTGAAAAAGCATCATAAGCAAAGCACAGGCATATAAAACTAAGAAAGTACATGACGATATTAGCCCAATCCAACGCCACAAATGGCCGAAAATATTGATTGAACGTATTATACGTTTGCGGAATACTCATCCGGAAATAATCCATTTCCACCCCATTAGGTAGAGCACTGTTATGTGAAGCAATAAAAGATAGTTTGGATGGTTCTTTGCCGATATGACGAGTAATAAAAATGAATTCGTTTAATTTTAATTTCAAGTGTTCATCGATCATATCCTGAGAAACAGACATCCCTTGTTCTTTTACCTTTTCCACTTCCTTCTGTTTATTACTTACAATCGCAGTGAGATTCTGTTTATCTTGTAATACAAACTCGTCATATTCTTGTTGCGCGCTACGATAACGTTTTTCGAATACCAATCCACCCACTACCATCAAAATAATGAGCACAAAACACGAAACGATCAATCGCCTGTTAAGCAACGCAATCTGTAATTCTTTGAGAAAGATATGTTGTATCATGCCATTTTCAATTTTTGATTATACTCACACATTTATGTCATTATAATAATGGCTACTTTATCTTTTGAAATAAACCCAACCCAACAATAAATAGCAAAATATTTACTCCAAACAGTACCGGTAATTCAATGGGGAAATCGATTTTTTCCGTAAAAGTGAAAACCGGAGCATCTTCCATTGATAAACGCGGATAGTTTTCCTGTTTTTCATAATTGCCAAAAATTTCTTTTTCCGATACGCTATAGTCGTCCCAGTTGTCTCGCCATTGCTCCTTAGGAAATTGAGTAAAGAATTTTTCGGTAAATGCGCCTTTCGCACTCAGATGGTCAAAAACTTGTCCACGGAAACGTCGCAATTCTCCACGCAAATATTCATCGCGATAATCAACACCTGTATTAGATATGGAAGCAAGCGATTGTTCGTATAAGACATCGGGTAAAAAACAAGTAAAAACATGGTTGTTTCTTTGCTGTTTCAATTGCTTTTGACGCAATAAATCTTTTTGGGCTTGTATTTCCTGCTGGTACTTCCAAAGGATGGGCCACACGGTTTCCCATCTGGCGAGTTCACTGTCGAGTACAGCCTTTTCGCTCATGCCAGCCAATGCATCCATGTGCGAGCGAGTTAATAATCTTTGCTCCAAAATATTCTGATCAAAACTTCGATGAACAGGCATGTGTATCAATGACAAACCACCCCATTTTTTATTTGTTCCTACTGTAGAGATTTCTTGATAACGATCATCCTCGATGTTTATAATCTCCCTGTTGACAAGCCGGTTATCAACGTCCAAAGGCTTATCGGCAATGGTACCCACTAAGTTGGGATAAATAAATGAAATGCCAATCCAAATGAGTACTCCCCACAGCACAGATGTCCCAGCAGATTGTGAACGTGCTGATACAATCAACCCCAGTGCAATAAATACCAAAAGGTAAAGAAATGAAGTAAGAAACACCAAAGAAAGCCGCATCCAAAATATTCCCATGGTTTGTACCATCGGATTGATTACAATAAAAACACTGAGCACAAAGAATAGGAGCAGCAGCGACAATAATGCAGAAACAGCAGTAGCACAGAATTTAGAAAGATAATATTCAAAGCCCTTCACCGAATTGGCAAAAATCAAATGATAGGTTCGGGCTTCACGTTCACCTGATATCAAGCCGGCAGCCAACAACAACACAAAAATGCTTAGTATTTTCACGATACCCGAAATATCGAGGTTTGAGAACATAGCTAAGAAAGGGTTGCGTCGTTGCGAAGTGGTTTCAAAGTCTGGTAACCGGACCGGCGAGATAATAGATTTATTACCAATACTCTCATCCACTCCGCGATAGAATATAGACATCGGATTGGGAGCAATCAGCACCGGAACGGTAAATTGAGAATAAGCCAAAGCATCGTTTTGTTGTATTTTGCTGGTACGCAATTCTTCCTGATACACAGTCTGACGCTCTGCATAATCACCAACCTGAATATAACCACAGGTAAATGCTGCGAACAATGCCACCAGCATCATGAGAACAAAAATGAACGATTTGCTTTGCTGTTGTAGCTCGTGAATAAATAAGGTTCTAAAGGTTTTCATGAAACTATCTGATTTATAGACCAAAAGCCTTATTAATTTTACCGCACATCATATTTTACAAAAGCCACGAATGTTGCTGCAAACAACCCGACACACCATAAACACAAGATCAATACATCTCCAAGACTATTGGACACCACTTGGCCAAACGATATAGGTTGCATGCTAAATTTGGGGACTTCCGTAGGATTGATATTTTGTTGTGACATAAATGAATGAGTTATTGTCCAATCATTACTGATTAGGTGATGACTTTCCTGGTCGGTTTTATCCTTGTTGATGATATATTCGCGATAGGCTAATTGGTAATTCTTAACTTGATCAAAAAAAGATAGATATCCGTAATAATTATTTCCGGAAATCTGATCGCTCAGGAATCGGAATAATCCGAACGGACTAATTTTGGATATTTTGATAGCATTATGGGTTTGTTCGAATTGCATGTTATGATACCCACTCCACAAACTGTTATGGATGGTAGTTTGTCTGTCTATACAATTTTTCCGGTCAATAGCTTTTTCTATTGGGGTATTAGGTCCTTGCCAACCCATATAACAGTCCGCCAAATCTTTTTTTTGCTGCTGTTCCTCTCTCATGACTGTGTTTTCTGTAGGTACTTTGTCGTTTTGGCGTGTGATAATCCAACTGACGTTTGGAATAATGATTACCATCATGGTCCAGCAAACCAGGCATATGATCAGGCTGACATATGATTTTTGTGTCAATGAAGAAACTAAGAACCCCATCAGAATGACCAAGCTGATCAATAAAACGGATATTAGGAAGAAATAAGCTATCTTGGTATATTCACCTATTTCCATCTTAAACGCGGGAGAAAGCTCAAACAGCAAGCAGCTAATCATAATTCCCAATAATACCGGAATCAGAAAAACCACCAATAGTCCTATAAATTTGGCTACAATAATGGAAGAACGAGACAAACCGTTTGCAAGCATCAATTTGAGTGTTCCATCCTCCCGTTCGCCGGAAAATGCATTGTAAGAAAAACAAATACAAAGAAAACTGATGACATAAATCATCACTGTTGTCCAATCAATGGAGAAATAAGAGTTCATGTAGGGGTTGTAATGGACAAAAGATGCAAATTCAGGTTCTTCAAGACATTTCACCTTCGAGCCATCAGGAATCAGACCGTCAGATGCCCCCGATACAAACATAAGGGATGATGGCGGTTGGTGAAGTTCCTGCGACAAGAGTACCATATCCGGCAATATATTGGTAGTCTGCTCATATGGCATGCCGGTTATTGCTGCTACTATTTTTTTGTATATACCATTACCATCGGCATCAAATTCCCGCTTTTGATCATTTTTTTTCACGATCTCCTCATGTTTTTTCTGTAGATCATTGTATTGAAATACCGATATGGATGTATTCAACACAAACAGGCCAATAATGAGCGCCCACGTGAATAACATACTCCTGTTCAACAAATAATACTGAAGCTCTTTGAAAAAAATATAGACTATCATGATATGGTATTTTATTTAAAAGATAAGTATTTATTATATATCCATAGAGATAAACTTCCAAAGACCAAGTTCATCAATAATAACCCTGTCCAAGCCATTGTATTTTTTGAACGATTGGACATGCTATATTTAGGCAATTCCACTGCATTGATTTTATCTAAATTTTCATCTTTGCAATATCGATCTTCAACGGGTGGTGGATATTTATCACCCCTTTCACGCATTTCCGATTCGGGCATTTGTGTAAAAAAGGGATAACCAAACCCGTTTTTGGATTGCATATAACCAATCAATACCGATCTGTAATTTTTCGCTGCATCTGTAAAATTCTTTTCTCGAAAGCCATAATCTGTCCCGGAAACTTGTTCGCAAAGATTTTGATAAATACGATCAGGTATAAAAAAGGTAAGGTGGTCGTATAATGTTTTTTTACGAAGCAAATGTTTCTTTTGGTCTTCTTTAATTGCGCTTACCAAATTAACTCTGTTTAGCCATTTGGGTAATACATAATTGAGTAAGGCCATATTACCTTCGAGGGTAGTTTTATCACTAAGCCTGTTTTCGACAATAATACCATGCATATCCGAACTCATACGGCAACTATAACCACCAACCAAATTATGTTCATATACAAAAAGTTGACCTTCTAACATAATATCAGTGTCAATTTTTTCAATCTGTTCAGTCACACTATTATCCGAAGGCACCTTCACCAACCGATCGATCATCGAATTGGCTGTAAATGGATAAATATACGCCAGCGTTACCCATACCATCAAACTGGCCAAAGTGGCGATGGATATTTTAGGTGATGCTGCAGATATGGCCAAGCTGATGAGCACAAAAACCGATAAGTATAGAATGCTGGATACCATCATCAATATAATGGAACCAATGTCGACCAGAGACAAGCCTACTTTCGGGTCAAACCACATCCACACAATGGGTACCAAGAATGTAACCAATACCATGATGCCTGCAATAGCCATCAACGCCGTGTACTTTGAAAAGTAATATTCCAACCGGCCTGCGCTGTTAGCAAAGATCAATTTTCCGGTTTGTTGTTCCCTTTCCTGAGCAATGGGGCAAGCGGCCAATAGCACTATAAAAATGCTCATTATTCGCACAATCCCTGTGATATCAATACTATTGAATAACCTGATAAACGCATTGCCCCGCTGCGAAGTGGTAGTTAGCTCTGGCAGATCGAGTGCCGAAACGGTAATTTTGTTTCCAATGCTTTCGTCAAGCCCTTTGGCAAAAACCGATAAAAGAGCAGGAGGCATGTAAACATCCACTTTCAATCGTGAATAGAAATAAACATTATCCAACTGTTCTTGTGACTGGCGTTGTTGCTCCTCAAACACATCACGCCTATCCTTATATGAGGACAATTGCAAGTTGGTCACCAATAGGCTTACCACCAAAGCCACCGGAATCATTACCATAAAGGTAAATGTCCGCATTTGCGACCGCAATTCTTGAATCAGAAGTATTTTAAAATTCTTCATAATTTTATTGATTTATCCCGCAGATCTCACAAAGAGATATTTTCCGTCATATCTGCGAAGTAACCATACTAAATTTTGTCCAATAAATCGGGTTGTTGTCCCATATATTCCAAGTACAATTTCTCCAAATCCTCTTCAAAGAACTCTTTCCGGGTAAGGCGTTTTACCATGCGTCCTTGTTTCATAATACCTACTTCGTCAGCTAATTCCTTAGCGCGAAAAATGTCGTGCGTACACATCAAAATCGCCTTACCGGCTTTGCTTTGTTCCTTGAGAAGAACCACCAATTCGGCTGCTGCCTTGGGATCAAGCCCCGACGTGGGTTCGTCCAATAACATATTATCAGCATCTTTGGCCAATGCAATAGCCAATCCGACTTTTTGCCGCATCCCTTTTGAAAAAGTTTTCAGTTTTTTCTCAAATGCTTCATCCTGCAAACCCACTTTGCGAAGCAGGTCATAATAATCGGCTTTGGTAAGTTTGGTTTTTCCACCCAACTTGGCAAAGAAGTCCAGATTTTGCCGTGCAGTAAAATTGCCGTATAGCATCACATTCTCTGACAAAAAGGAAACATGTTGCTTGGCCTCCAATGGATTTTTTGTAGCATCGATGCCATTGATGGATGCTGTGCCCAATGTAGGCGTAATGAAATTGAGAAATAAATTGATGGTGGTAGTTTTACCGGCACCATTAGCCCCCAACAAAAAGAAAATCTGGCCGGGTTTGATTTCGAGGTTTAATGAATCAAGGGCTAATTGATTGTCTTCGTACCTCTTGGTAAGCTGATAAGTTTGAAGCATAATTTTTGAAATTATTAATTTTAAACTTTAATACGTGTTTATTATTGAACCTATAATACCATGTCTAGTTTATTTTTGACAACATAAACAAATACAATGCCTATTACATAAACAACTAATAACCAAAAAATTACAAACAATTAAAATATTATATTACATAACAATTACCCATTTATTTACCCAAAATGAGTATTTAATAATTATTCGAATAGTATAAAAGAAGTAGTTGATTTACAACAACAATGTGAATCCAAGGGTTGAAAAAAATTTATTATTTTGGGTAAAGCCCTTGATTATTCAGCTATTCTCTATGAAGATGTTCAAAAAGCTACCAACAACGACTGAATTACAAATTCAGCCGAACGCGAGTATCTGTAATATAGTCAGGTAACGTTGAGGGGAATTTGCAATTCCCCTCAAAAAAGACTTTTTGAACATTTTCCAACAAATAACCACATTATCTTAATCATTGCCGTCTGCTCCTGTCCTCAGGCGGGTTAGCTGACGGATAAAAAGAGAGGTTATCTATGGGGCTTTAGCCCTAAATCCAACGAAGGGTTAATCGTCCAACCCGTATTTCTTCATTTTATTGAATAATGTTTTACGGCTAATTCCTAATAATTCTGCTGTTTCAGTTTTATTGAACCGGCATTCTTCAAGAGCTCTGATGATTTTATCCCGTTCCGTATCTCCTGTGGGCGGCGTATTCAAACGTACCGGTAAATGTTCCGGCAATATTTTACCGGTTTTGCAAACAATCATGGCGCGTTGCACGGCATTTTCCAAATCACGTATGTTGCCCGGCCATGAATATGAGTATAAAATAGCAAGAGCTTCTTTGGAACATCCAATTACTTTGGTTCGAAGTGTTGGATTATGCTTCTGTATAAAATAGTCGACCAATAATGGTATATCGTCTTCCCGTTCACGTAGTGGCGGCATGTGTACCGTAAAAATGTTGAGCCGGTAAAACAAATCCAACCGGAAAGTATTGTTTTGTACCCTTTCATATAGGTTATTGTTGGTTGCCGAAATTAACCGGATATCTACCGGAATTTCCTTTTTACCGCCAAGCCGAGTGATTTTTTTATCTTCCAATACACGGAGTAGTTTCACTTGTGCATCCACCGGAAGCTCTCCTATTTCGTCCAAAAAAAGCGTTCCTCCGTTGGCCTGTTCAAATTTTCCGATCTTCATTTCCTTTGCGTCGGTAAAAGCGCCCTTTTCATGACCAAAAAGTTCGCTTTCCATCAATTGCAGAGGAATAGCCCCGCAATTAACCGTGATCAGCGGCCCATTCTTACGCAAGCTGTTAAAGTGAATGGCTTTAGCAATCAACTCCTTCCCTGTCCCACTTTCTCCGGTAATCAATACGGAAGCATCGGTTTCGCAAACGCTGGCCACACGGTCGAGCACTTTTTTCAAAGCAGGGCTATTGCCAATAATATTTTTAAAAGAAAATTTTTCGTTCACCGCATCCCGTAAATGCAATACTTCTGCCTGTAACCGATAGTGTGTGCCGGCACGTTTCATCAATAGCAACATTCTATCGTTATCGAAAGGCTTTTCAATATAGTCATATGCCCCTAATTTCATAGCTTCAACAGCAGAGCCCACATCTCCATGTGCCGTAATCATTATTACTACCATGTTTGGATTATACTTCTTGATCTGCTGTAACGTCTTCAATCCATCCATCCGGGGCATATTCTTATCCAATAGCACGATTTCCGGCCTAAACAGCTTGACTTGTTCCAGACCTTGCAATCCGTCTTTGGCTGTTTCTACTTGATAACCTGCATCAATAAAAACATTCTCCAAAATAATCCGGATATTCTCCTCATCATCAACGATCAAAATTTTCATCTGTTTATATTTTATTTTTATGGTCAGATGGAATACGCCATGAATATAATCACTACCGGTTGGTGTGACTTTTAATTCGCATGGCTATTTCATCTTAAAATTACAGGTTATTGGGTTGAAAATACTGGCTATTACTCATCATCCCCTTTGGGCAATTGTATGATTACTTGTGCCCCTCCGCCAGCATGGTTGCTTATCTCAATGTTTCCTCTATGGCGTTGTATGATACCATAGGTAATGGATAATCCTAAGCCCGTTCCCTCCTCTTTGGTCGTGTAAAAAGGATCAAATATCTTCTCCATGCTCCCCGAATCAATTCCTTTGCCATTATCTGTGACTGTAATCATATAATATGGCCTACCTTCTATTTTGGACGATTGGATATCAATTTTCACCACACCTTCTTCTTCAATGGAGTCAATAGCATTAAGTATTACATTCATAAACACTTGTTTGAGTTGGTCGTTGTCGGCCACAATCGGGATGGAAGGTGCAAAATAAGCGGCGATAAATTCTATTTGTTTCTTGATACGGGTATTTTTAATCAATTCGAGCGTTTGGTCGATCATGGCAACCAGATCAAATTCCCGCTTGACGGGATTATTCTGCCTCGAGAAAGACAACAAACCGGCTAAAATATCATTGATCCGGTCGACTTCTAACAATACCGACTTAATAATTGCTTGTTTTCTCGGCTCCTGAAGGTCACTCTGTATGTATTGTATGGCACTTCTGATGCTGGTGAGCGGATTACGTATTTCGTGAGCCGCACCGGCCGCCAATTGCCCAATCACAGCCAAACGGTCAGTTTGAAAAATATGTTTCAAATGGGCAACCCGCTCTTCGTGATAAGTCACATTTTCAATAGCCAGAGCCGCATTATCCAACAAGACAGACAACATTTCCAAATCCTGCGATTGATAGGGTTCGTTATCTTTCATCTTGGTGAGAAAGATAATGCCTTTAAGCTGATTGTTTGCCTTGAGCGGACATACTAAAACAGCATCTAAATCCTTAATAGTTTGGGCGTCATTATCAGAATAAATGCCTGCATATTCAGGCTTAAATGAAATAGGAAATGGTTTTTCATTCAATTTCAGCCATTGAACCAAACCATCTTCAGGCAATAAATATAAATCTTGTTTGATGTTAGGAACATTGTGCATCAAATTGTAACGCGTCGCATCAGTATTTTCCCAAAATAAATAAGTCGCCTGTGCCGGAAGCAATTCATAAATACGTGTCAAAATAGACGAAATCAACGATGTCTTATCCTTAATTGTATTTAACGACCGGTTGAAGTCGAGAAACACCTGGAGATAGTTATACCTATCATCTTTAGTTTGAAATGGAGTACGCACGATTATATTTTTAAAGTGCCAAATATATAAAACATTTCACATCATACACAATATGGGTCAATATTACCCAACATGAGTAAAAAATATTGATTTTTATTCATACAAAAAATATATTAAGACATATTATTATGCTATAAATAAGGCACTTAAACTGATTGGTATATTTGTTGCCTCTCAATGATAAAAAATCATCCATGGCACGCAAAATTCTATACTTATTTGTCATTTTACTATATACCGCACAAACAAAAGCTCAACTAATCCTTAGTTATGAGCAAGCTATAGATATTGCCCTTTATAAAAGCTATACCATTAAGTCACATGCTGAGAACCTGAAAGCTATGGAATACTCATACCTATACTATAAAGCACAATTCAAGCCCCGCCTTGATTTTGATATTTTTACTCCGAGTTGGAGCGAAAATGTAAACGCCGTGGAACGTGCCGATGGGCTTCCTGTGTATAACTCTGTGGGAAACATGAAATTCGGCGGAGATTTGTCTTTTACCTATGTATTGCCTACCGGTGGAGACTTATCCCTGAATACAATAATCTATCATCAACAGGTAACAACTTCTCTGGCCGAACAAGATTATCTTTCACTAAAACGGAGGCAAATGTACAATCAGTTTGGCATTTGGTTCAATCAACCGCTTTTCACTAAAAATAAATTGAAAGAGAACCTAAAAGAAGCCGAATACAAGTACGAAAAAAGCAAATGTGTGTATACCAGAACCCAAATGGATATTATTTACCGCGTTACCGAAGCATTTTATTCGTTGTATAGGTACGAATACCAGAAAAAAATCAATGAAGAACGTTTTAAGAACTCGGAAGAAACATACCGCATTGCCAAGCTAAAGCTTGAAACCGGCGATTTGCCCGAAGCCGATGTAATGATTGCCGAAGTAACCATGGCACAAGACCAAGCCCGGCTCTTAGAAAGCATTGGTATGCTTGAAACCCAAAAGGATAAATTTAAGTTATTGATTGGCCTTGATATCGATGAAGAAATAGATATTGTTGCCAATACCGAATTTGAACGTATTCCAATCGATTTACAAACCGCCATTGATGAAGCATTGAAAAACCGGCTCGAAATACGCGAAAGCGAGTTGAATATCCAATTACAGGAAATCGAAGTTGACCGGGCAAAAAGGGAAAGGGAGATTAAAGGGAATTTACAAGCCTATTATGATTTTACGGGAGTAAGCACACGGACAGATAATCTGAATGAACGTTTCTCCTCGGCCATAGAAAACCTTGCCGACAGGCCGGCAAACAGGGGCGTCACTTTTACCGTATCGATACCTATTGCTGATTGGGGGCGGGGAAAAAACATCACCCGATATGCCCAAACCCTATTAAATTCTCAAAAATTATATGCCGAAGACCTGCAAAATCAAATTGTACAGGAAATACGTGAAATTGTGCGTACTGTAAGCGATGCTGAAAGCCGTGTGCAAATCAATCGAAAAAACAGCGAAGTGGCCACCCGCAGTTACAAAGTATCGCAAATGCGTTTTCAAAACGGAGATATCAGCAGTCAGGAGTTAGCCATTGAGCAAGAACGGTTGGCTACTGTCCAATTGTCGTTTATCGAATCATTTATCACTTATCAAATGTCGTTAACTGATCTGAAACGGAAGACCATGTGGGATTTTGAAAATAACCGGAGCTATATGGTCGATGAAGAATTGACAATGGAAAATTAACAATGAATAATTTTTAAGGGATTGATAAAATTAAAGAGATATGACGATTTTAAGATGCTGATTGTTTGAGTATTAAAATCCATCTATCTGTCTATATATTTTTAGCAATTCCATTTTTAGCCAAAACCATTCATACCAAACTTTCACCTTGAAATGAAAAATATCTTGACTCTTTGCCTTAGCGCATTTTTTCTTTTGTGTTGTTTTAGTTTACAGGCCGATGGCGGCGATGAAGCCTCGTTGTTGCTCGATTTAAAAAAGGCAAGAGCCAATTACGACGCTGCCAAGCAAAAATATGACAATGACCAACGTTTGTATAATGAAAAAGCTATTTCAGAAAATGAGTTCAATAAATCAAAAAATGCTTTGCTTAGCAATGAAGTAGATTACCAGAAATTGATTTTACAATTGATTTCGCACCAATCGTATGTTATAGTGGAACAAGCGGTGAAATATCAAGCAGCCAACGGAAATCGGCGTGTCAGGATTACCTTACGAAGCGCATCAGAAGGGAATGCCGCATACCTAGAACAATTTAAGGAGCATTTTGATGTGTTTTCTCCCGAAATGCGCTCCGGCAAGATATACAACATTTTTGTATCCATCATGGATATGGCGGATCATACGATTATCGGATCACCATACGAATATCACATCCCGGCTATGGACGTTGGAGGACAGGCAACAGCCGATTTTGATTTATTGAAAGACGTTGAAAGTTTGCAGGTTTCCCTCAATTACAATAACAAACAAAACGAAAAGAATATTTATCTAAAAAAAGATGCCAGCGTTAATGTGGTTGATATCAATTCAATGCAGTTTTCTCAAGAAGCCGATCTCAATTCAAGCGCTACATACAATCTATCGCTCGAACGCTTCTCTACTTCCGATGATGTATATCGCTTGGTAGTGCTCAATCTTCCCAAGCAAATCACCTACGATTTTACAGATGAAAACAGCAAAGTGTCACAAATAAAATTCGCACAAGGAATCAATACAAAGAAAATATCCCTGAGAGTATATTTGCCAGACAGAGATGACGAAAATGTGAAGATAGATGAAGCCATTAAATTCTATGTGATTGCGCTTACCAATGATGAATATACCAAACTGTCGAACATCAATCCGGCAGATGTCAAGCCCGAACAAATAGCCCAATTATCGGCTGGAAGCGAGGAGTTGGAGATTATTCCCCGCGGAAAAGGGAAAATAGAAGTACGGGCCACCAGCCTGTATCACGAAACATATCCGGGCGACAGTATCTCCATGAATATCACTGTACGCAATGCCGGAAGCCGCAGGCTGGATAATATCAAAGTTACGACAGATAGCCCTATTGGCTGGCAAATCAAGGTAGCTCCCGATCTGATCAGAAGCCTTGAGTCTGAAAAAGAACAACAGGTACATATTGTGATTACCCCACCTATTGATGGCGGAGTAGGCGCTCAGGAAGTAAAGATCAAAACCGAAGCATTGGCCGACAACCGCAAAGTCGATACGGAAGACAAAACCATACGGATACAGGTTAATGCCCAAACTTCCATATGGGGAACAATCGCATTGATCGTCCTATTGATTGGGCTCGTAGTCGGAATTGTGATCTTCGGAATTAAATTGAGCCGAAGGTAATCAGGATTCCTCGTATTTAAAGGTTGGCCGAAAAGTTATATTTTCCTGAAGGAACACGATACATCGCGTAACCATTTTCATACCCGACATATTCGGCTTGGGCTGGCGCTTGAACCGAAGATTGTTGTCCCATGACATAAATGGTGGCAGATGTATTTGCAGGGATTTCCACCGATAAAGCATATTTACCGCCTTCAATTTTCCAATCGGAAACAATTTTGCCACGTACAGATTGATAACTTCCTTTTGCCCATTTCAAATCTCCAGCAGGTTCCGGTTTGATGGTGATTTCCTTAAATCCGGGTTTAGCGGGATTAATCCCCAACAAAGAACGGTAAAACCATTCTTCGGTAGAGCCAAACATCGGATGGTTCTGCGAAGAACTGTTTTCCGGATAACTCCATGATTCCCACAACGTAGTTGCTCCTTCTGAAATCATAAATAACCATCCCGGATAATCCCTTTGGTTTACAATACGATAAGCCACATCGTTGCGATTGTTTTCGCGCAACACGTCAAAAACCATTTTACACGCAAAAATACCGGTAGACACATGCCAATCATGCCGTGCATATTCGCTTAATAAAACATCGAATGTCGCTTGGGGATCGGGAGAAAACCCATAATACAAAGCAAACGCCTGAGCTGCCTGCGTACTATTATCAAATCGTCCTGTATTAGGTATATAATATTTACGGACAATCGCCGTTTTGATCCGTTCGCTTAATGCTTTGTACTTTTTCGCATCTTCTGTTTTACCCAATATAGAAGCAAACTCGGCAATCAAGTATGCATGTGCATAATAAAAAGAAGCTGCAGAAAAAGCTTCGGCACGAGGATCCAGAGCTACATGGTCACCGATATCCCAATGAAACAAACCATTAATAGCCTTTAAATTGATAAAATCCATTTGTTTCACAAATGCCGGATATGCATTTTCGATGATGCGCTTATCGCCATAAAAATCATACAATTGCTTTTGAACGTACGGAAACGCCAATTGCCAACCCAACGGGCCTGAGCCATCTCCTATGCCTCTGTCCGCAATACCGGTACTTGGAGCTATCTCAGTCATCCCGCCTTCCGGAGTCTGGTCATTGATAAAATCCTGTACCGTTTTACGATAAAAATTGCCCATATCATAATTGTAAATAAAGGATTCTGCAGTAGCCACAATATCGCCACCATATCCCATCTTTTCACGTCCCGGGCAATCGGATTGCACGCTGAATACATTGCTCATAAAAGTTCTCAATGTCACTTCGTGCAATTGGTTGAACATATCGTTGGAACAAGCAAATTCACCATTCTGCTTTAAATCGGCATGCATCAAAAGCCCTTCAATATCTTTTAAATCTGGTTTTCCCGGCCATCCTATTATTTCCAAGTAGCGAAATCCATGGAAAGTAAAGCGTGGTGCGTACACCTCTCTACCCTCCCCTTTCAAAATATATTGATCTTCCTGAATAGCGTCAGCCGGCGCTCCCGGCCCACCTGTTAAATTCCACATGCTTTTGATATGCCCTGCGGTTGTGGTATACCAATTCAAGGCACCATCCGGAAGGACATTCTCGCCATAACGGATATTGATTTTGGTTCCTTTTTGCCCTTTTACAGAAATCCGCGCCACTCCTGCAAAGTTTTTTCCCATATCAACAATATAAACACCAGGTTTCTGTTCATAAATACGAACAGGCTTCACCACTTCTTCAATTTTCACTGGTGGCTGCATTTGAACCGTCAAGGCACCATAAGCGCCTTCACTGATTACTGCATTTTTCCATTTGGATTCATTGATTCCAGCCTTATTCCAATCTTTTATTTCTGCACGGGCATCGTAATGTTCGCCAAGGTATACGTTATTCCTGATGATTGGCCCGGGCATTGTTTTCCAAGTATCATCCGTACAAACGACTTCCGACGTTCCATCCATATATTGGACTAAAAGTTGCACTTTCACCACCGGACGACCTGTCTGCTGATAATCCCGCAAATTATAATTACGAAACAATCTCATAGGCAATGGATTATACCAACCATTCCCCAACATAACGCCCGCAGCATTTGTCCCCTTTTGCAGCATAGCTGTAACATCATATGCTACATACAAAGCCTGTTTCTTGTGCGCTGTCCATCCGGGATCCAATACATGATCGCCTATTTTCTTCCCGTTAAGATATGCCTCATAGTATCCCAAACCGCAAATATAAAGGCGTGCTGATGCCACTTGCTTTTTTACCGAAAATGACTTACGGAATAATGGCATCGGATCATCCTGGTAAAAATCTTCATCGCGGGTAAATTGTTTGCTGCCATCGCCAATCCATTGCGCTTTCCAATCCGAAGCATCCAACATCGCTGTTTCAAACCATGCGGCAGCACTCCATTCCGAAGGAGTTCCATTTTGGTCATAAGCCCTCACTTTCCAATAATATCTTGTAAACGGTTGAAGTGACTCACCTTTATAGGTGATGAATACTGTTTCGTCCGAATTGACTTTTCCCGTACTCCATACGTTTCCTATATTCTTATCTATCCCGGCTTTATCAGTGCTCACAATGATTTCATATGCCGATTGACGGATATTATTCTCCGACGATGCGATCATCCAACTCAAAAGAGGTTGCTTGGTATCAATGCCAAGCGGATTAGTTAGCTGTTCGCAATTGAGGCTGGTAATAGAAATAGACGCAGCCTGCACAG
>JAVBPN010000253.1:0-3156 GCA_031549585.1 Bacteroidales bacterium | reverse complement strand
AATGATCTGGCGGCATTGCTGTTTTTCTGTCATTTATTAGTCAACAACGGTTACGAGGATGTGAAAATATCCGACCTGGAAGAGTTATATGATTCTAAAAGCGATTACAGAACGATACGATTCCAATTCCTGAAAAAGACGCATCCTTTGCTTGTACTCGGGCTGGTAGAAAGTGACGGCAATCATTACCGCCTTTCGGATAAGGCACGGGAAGAACTGTTGCCCGAGATGTTTCCTGTCATTCAGGAAATACAGCCCGTTATGCAAACCATTAGGGAGAAAGATATCATCTATCACAAGGAGATAACACCCAAAGAACTGTTCTACAATGCACAGGAACGGGGGCAAATCGAAACACTAACCAATCTGTTGGATGAGGTGCGTTTCCGGGAAGTGCAACAACGCTTGATAGCTTCGGGCATGCGGAAAGGTTTTGCCTGTATTTTCTATGGCGCGCCTGGAACCGGGAAGACAGAAACAGTGTACCAGGTAGCTCGCCAAACCCGGCGCGAGATCCTTTCGGTAAACATCAGCGAAACCAAAAGCAAATGGTTCGGCGAAAGCGAAAAACTGATCAAAGACATTTTCGACCGGTATAATATCTTGGTAAAACGGTCGAAGATAGCTCCTATCTTACTTTTCAACGAAGCCGATGCTGTCTTTGGCAAACGGAAAGAAGCATTGACCCAATCGGTTGATCAAACCGAAAATGCCATACAAAACATCATTCTTCAGGAAATGGAAACGCTCGAAGGTATCATGATTGCCACCACCAACCTGACGCAGAATCTCGACCAGGCATTCGAACGGCGCTTTCTTTACAAAGTGGAATTCAGGAAACCTTCGGTGGAAACCAAACAGGCGATATGGCAAACGCTGATGCCATCCCTTAGCTCCGAAGCTGCAGCCGAATTGGCAGCCGCTTATGATTTCAGCGGTGGCGAAATCGAAAATATCGCCCGCAAATGTACAGTGGAATTTATCCTGACAGGCGTTGAACCGATATTAGAACAGCTACATGAATTTTGTAAAGCAGAACAGTTGAATAAAAAACAAGGCGGGATTGGGTTTAGGAAATAGACTTTCAATAATCATCAAAAGCTTGGGGAATGATCACAACATCCGGACGAAATTTCATTGACTTATTTATTAAAAGCATTGATTCAATACGACCCAGTAGTGGCAAACGAGTAGTTAATGAAAGAGATGCTAATATTTTATTAAAGTGTTATGATTTTGACAATAACGTATTCCCGACGTATAAAGAAGTGGCAAAATTATTTGGAATAAGCGGTCAAAGAATAAGTGAATTACATAAAAAGTCTTTAAAAAGGCTGGGTGGTGTTGGTAGACATGCCAAATGCAATGTGATTCCATGTATGAAACTAATGAATTACCTGAGTGATTGCATAAAAAAGACCAATGGGGCAGACGAGTATGATAAATTGATCAATTTTTGGCATTTGAATTTGCCGGATTTTAATGGTCGTATTATGATTAGACTACTTTCTACGTTGCTTTATCCAAAAAAAAATGATATAAAACAAAACAAGGATATCTATAAAAAATGGGAAAAGGATAGATTTGAAGCCGAAAAGAAAAGATTGATTGAAGAGGGTAAAATTGCTAAAATTCAGGATAACCTTCTTAACAATGTAATATGGTTTGAAAACAGGGGAAAGGAGAATTCTAATGTGTTTTCAAAGCCTCAAAGGCAAGTAAATACAAATACAGAATATAAAAGTGGGGAATTATACAGTACAAAATGTAATAGAAAAGTTCAATACGAATCAGGCTTGGAATTAAATTTTATTTATATTTTGGAAAATAGTCCAAAAGTAAAATACTATTTGGAACAACCCATAACTATTCAATATGGAAAATACCACTACACACCTGATTTTGTTGTCATATTAGATAATGATGAGGTTTTTATTACTGAAATAAAAGATTTCTCAGGAATGGTAGATTATCGGACTCAGAGAAAAATAGAAGCACTCATTGATTATTGTAAAACAAATGGTTATGGAATTATTCTGACAAATGGTAAGGATACTATCAACAAGTTGTTTTTCAGAGATGGGAATTATGATTTTGAAAAAGAATTGATCGAGATGCTGAACCAAAAAGAAATAATGTATTATTCTGATTATAAAAACATAGAGAGGAAATATAATTTCCTATGGACGGATTTTCTTGTAGTTGTTTTAAGGAATAATTTGAGATTATATTCCTACCAGCCATTTAGATTATTTAAAGAAAACAATTGCGATTTATTCAGAAAAACAATGATACAAGGTTTTTGAAGTGAGGTTAGCACTTACAGGTTTGTGTTCGCCAGAATCAAAAAAGCCCTACACTTTTTCGCGTAAGGCTTTTATTTTCAGTGTGGGAGCAGAGGGATTCGAACCCCCGACCCTCTGCTTGCAAGGCATTTTTTGGCCATTTTCATCAATTTTCATTACTCTTCAAATGCAATTAATTCATTAATTATTAACATATTAATTCGTTTTGTAATTTCATCAATTTTTGTTTATTTTCATATAATCGCTATATTTGCATGCAAATTGCATGTACACTTTTTTGCATACATAATTAATTTAAGTAGCTATGTTCAAGTATTCTAAAGATGGTGTTTCTGTCCTGACAGTACAAGATACACGACGAAAAAAGCAATCCGGATTATATCCGATAAAAATACAGATTGTATACAATCGTATCCAACGTTATTATAATACCGGCAAAGAATTGAGCACCGAGGATTGGGCTGTATTATCGGAAACAAAAAGTAAAAAGCTTATCTCAATTCGCTCCGACATAAAGAATTCATTTGAGAAAGTTGAGAATGTTGTACGCGAACTGGTAGAAGACGGAGATTTCTCCCTCGATATGTTAAATGTACGGCTGGGGAAATGCACGAATGATACCATAAATACGGCATTCAAAGCCAAAATTGATGGTTTGGTTGAAATCGGAGCGATTGGCAATTCCATCACCTACTCTTGTGCTTACAAGTACTTGGAAAAATATGCCGGAACTAAAATCACTTTCGATGCCATAACAGTCGATTGGCTCAAAAAATATGAAAAAGCAATGTTGGCCGAAGGTAAAAGCTATACAACTATTTCAATGTATATCCGTAGCCTCCGTGCCATA
>JAVBPN010000031.1:0-3548 GCA_031549585.1 Bacteroidales bacterium | reverse complement strand
TGGGGTTAACCATTCTTGCCGTGATTTAAAATCAATACCCTTTTTCTTTTCATAATTGATACATGCAGAACAAATACCATCCTTGTCTTTAAGATTAGGCCTTGTTCCTAATATAAACCCACATTTTTTACAGTTTCTTATTTCGTATTGTTTTGAAGCTTCCATAATAATTATTAATTATTTTGAAAATATAATATTTGTTGGATTACGTAATCCAACTCCTCATCGGTTAACGCAGGAAACATTGGCAAACTCAAACAATGAGCATAATATTCCTCCGCAACCGGTAAGTCTCCTCCCTTCCATCCGAGCTGTCGATAATAAGGCATCAGGTGTACTGGAATATAGTGTACCTGCGCAAAGATATTGTTGTTTTTCAAAAATTCATATAACTCCTTGCGTCGCTCTACTTGTATGATATACAGGTGATAAGCATTCCCATCTCTATATTTCCCGACCATGTTATTGATGGATGTATTTTTAAAGGCTTCATCATATTTTTTTGCTATTTCTGCCCGTCGTGTAATACTTTCATTTAATCGGCCTAACTGAGAAATACCCAAAGAGGCCAAAATATCAGGCATACGGTAATTATATCCTAACTCTTGCATTTCGTAATACCAACCACCATCATTTTGTTGTAACAATAAAGGGTCTTTGGTTATTCCATGCGCCCTTAATGTACAAAGTTTATGGTAGAGCTGTTCATTGTTGGTTGTTATCATTCCTCCTTCACCACATGCTATGTGTTTTACTGGATGAAAAGAAAATACACTTACATCAGCGAATCGACCGTTACCGCAATATTGTCTTTGCCCCTTCGAATCAACAAAATAACCTCCGGGAGCATGACAAGCGTCTTCGATAATCCACAATTTGTATTTATTTGCAACGTTTCTTAGCCGTTCCAAATCGACAGAAAGACCCGCAAAGTCGACAGGTATTACCCCACTATAATACCCAAAAGGTTTTGAACTTAATTTTCTTTCCAACGCATTCAAATCCATTAAAGCTGTATCAGGGTCAATATCAACAAAATCGACCTTTCCTCCGCAATAAGCGACACAATTGGCCGAAGCAACAAATGTTATCGGAGTGGTTAATGCAACAGAAGAATTATTAACACCCAAAGATAATGCGGATATATGCAGCGCTTCCGTGGCATTACCCACCAAAATCGCAAATTTTGCACCAACATATTCGGCAAATGCCTGCTCAAACTCAGTAATCTTTGGCCCTTGGGTCAAAAAATCAGATTTCAAAGTATTGACAACGGCATCAATATCTTCTTGTATAATGTTTTGCCTTCCGTATGGAATTGATTTTATCATAAAGGTTTAAAATTGGGATCAACATATTTCTTTATCTTATCCCTCATAGATTCAACCGTTTCCCATTCTGTATTAGTTCCTGAATTATATTTGAATCCATTCTGCACTTCCCATGCATTATAATGTTTTAGATATTTTGGTTTATCCGCATCTGTAGGAAGAATGGCGTAATATTTATCAAATTCGATGGTATTATATGAATCACTTTCAGTGATCATCTCCTCATGCAACTTTTCTCCCGGGCGAATCCCTATATATTCAACTTGACAGTTCGGGGCTATTGCTTGAGCTACAGTTTCTATTGTGTATGATGGAATTTTGGGAACAAAAATTTCACTTCCTATTGCATTTTCGATAGCCCATAGAACCATCTCTACACCTTCTTCCAATGATATGTTAAATCGCGTCATATCTTTATGGGTAACAGGAATAACACCTTCTTTGGCTTTCTTACAAAAAAACGGAATCACCGAACCTCTCGATCCCATCACATTGCCATACCTGACAACAGAAAATCTTAAATTTCGATTCCCTTTTATATTATTTGCAGCAATAAACAATTTATCCGACACTAATTTAGTGGCTCCATACAAATTAATTGGAGCTGCTGCCTTATCTGTCGATAATGCAACAACTATCTTAATGTTCATAGACAGTGCAGCATCAATTACATTTTGTGCCCCCCCTATGTTTGTTTTGATACATTCATCTGGGTTATATTCTGCAGTTGGCACTTGTTTTAAAGCTGCTGCATGAATGATAACATCAATTCCTTCGCAAGCTCTTTTAAACCTTGCTCCATCCCTCACATCGCCTATAAAAAAACGAACTTGAGGATATTTATCTTCCGGATAGAGTTGCGCCATCTCAAACTGCTTCAGCTCATCTCTTGAGTATATTACAAGTCGTTTCACTTCAGGATAACGTTCTAAAATCATTTTGGTAAACATTTTACCAAAAGAGCCGGTTCCTCCGGTAATTAATATATTTTTGTCGTTTAACATATTTGCATCAAATTACACCTTTGACTAAAAATTCTTAAAAAATAAATCTTCTTGATTTTGACTAACTTATATCATAAACTCCAAGAAAACAATCGATGAAATTTATTTCTATAAATTCCTTTTATATCAATCAAAATTCCATTTTCACTAATTAATTCCAAAAATTCCTGTTCCACATAATTTTTATATTGACTATGTGCAACAGTTATCACGATAGCATCATATTTACCCCAAGGTTTTTTCTTCAACATGATACCATATTCTCGTTCTACCTCTTCCACATCTGCAAATGGATCTATCACATCAACCTGTATCTTGTATGATTGCAATTCGTGAATGATGTCTGCAACTTTTGAATTACGAATATCAGCCACATCTTCCTTGAATGTGAACCCCATCACTAATACACGAGATTGGTTTAAATGTTTGTTCGCAGCCAGAAGTTTTTTCACTATTTGATGAACAATATTGCTACCCATCGAATCATTAATTCGACGTCCTGCATCGATCAATTGTGCATCATACCCCTTTTGCTTGGCTTTATAAGATAAGTAATAAGATCCAATACCAATACAACTTCCTCCGACCAAGCCCGGAGAAAAATTTAAGAAATTCCATTTAGTAGTAGCGGCATCAATTACATCATAAGTGCTTATATTCAACTGATTACAAATAAGAGATAACTCATTCATCAACGCAATATTGATATCCCTTTGAGTATTTTCAAAAATTTTGGCTGTTTCAGCGACCTTAATATTAGATGTTTTATGTAATGGCTTATTTATAATGAGTTCATAAACTTGAGTGATCTGCTCCAATGATTCACCATCACAGGCCGAAACTATTTTGCTTGTATTGGTCAACGTATGAAACTTATCTCCCGGATTAATGCGTTCTGGAGAATACCCTACTTTAAAATCATCAATATAAGTTAATCCTGATTCCTTTTCTAAAATCGGCACACAGTCCTCTTCTGTACAACCCGGGTAAACAGTTGACTCATAGACGATATAGTCTCCCTTTTTTAATATTTTTCCTATTGTTATAGTGGCAAGAAACAATGGTCCCATGTCAGGCTGATCATTAGCTTCAACAGAGGTTGGTACAGCAATGATAAAAAAATTTGCTTGTAAAAGAGTATCCATATCAGAAGTAAACACAATATCTGTATGATTAAAATCTGCTTCGCTCAATTCTGCACTTGGATCTTTTT
>JAVBPN010000102.1:0-17091 GCA_031549585.1 Bacteroidales bacterium | reverse complement strand
TGGGTATTAAATGATGTGGGAAAAGATTATGTTCAGCAGTTTGATGCAACGCTTGCCCAATGGGTAGGCGAAAATCCGAGCTTGTGCACATTTAAGGAAACGTGTGGTGATTCCTTAGTCGTGGAACATAATGGCGATATTTATTCGTGTGACCATTTTGTCTATCCCGAGTATCGTTTGGGAAACATACTCAATACTGATTTGAAAACACTGATCAAATCCCAAAAACAATTCGATTTCGGCATCAACAAGCGCAATATGCTTCCTAGAGAATGTTTGCGATGTGCGTATTTTTTTGCGTGTCATGGCGAATGTCCCAAACATCGTTTTGGGAAAAGCTCTTCCGGAGAAGAAGATATGAATGTACTTTGTGAGGGATACAAGATATTTTTTAATCACGTGACGCCACATATGAATTTTATGTCTCAGATGCTTCAACAACAGAAACCGCCGTCGTTAGTCATGTTATGGGTACGCCAGCAATTGGGCCTTTTAGGAGATCGGCCCAAGTAAAGAAACATGCGTGGTATTTCTGATTTTTCGTAAAATCAGAATAATTTAATTTTTTTTGCTATATTTGTTAGTTGTACCCGTTGATTCGGTCACACTAAAGTATTTTAGCGTAATTATCTATCCTTTGAAAATTAATGTGTTACATGTGATCAAAGCAGGTGCAATAAGAAAGTAGTGCGTAGTGTTTTGTGCTATATTTTACAAATTAATTAAAAAACAGTTATGATACCAAAGAAATTATTTTTTACGGCTGGATGTGCTCTATTGGCAGGATGGAATGCACAAGCACAAGAAAAGCCCAACATTGTCTTTATTTATGCCGATGACTTAGGATATGGCGATTTGGGTTGTTATGGTTCTAAAATAAACCGAACACCCAATCTTGACCGTATGGCCAATGAAGGGATACGTTTTACCGATTTTTATAGCGCTGCACCTGTATCAAGTCCATCCCGGGCGGCCTTGTTAACAGGAAGATATCCGGTGAGAATGGGAATCAATCATGTATTTTTCCCTGAAAGCTTTACAGGAATCCCGGAATCGGAGGTTACTTTGGCCGAAGCGCTTAAAGATGCAGGGTATTACACAGGCATTATCGGAAAATGGCATTTGGGGCACATGCGTCAATATTTACCGTTGCAAAACGGATTTGATGAATATTTCGGAATTCCTTATTCCAATGATATGCGTTCGGTCGTTTATATGAGGGGGAATGATGTAGAAAAATTCAATGTCAATCAGGATTCAATTACTTATACTTACACACAAGAAGCGCTTTCTTTTATAGAAAGGAATAAAAACAAACCATTCTTTTTATACCTGCCACACAATATGCCGCATGTTCCTTTGGCAGCATCTGCCAATTTTAAAGGGAAATCGGCTAATGGTTTGTATGGCGATGTGATTGAAGAATTGGATTGGAGCATTGGGCGTGTTTTACAAAAGCTTCAAGAGGCAGGTTTGGACCAGAATACCATTATTGTTTTTTCAAGCGATAATGGCCCATGGCTTACGGAAGGGCCAATGGGTGGAACAGCAATTCCTCTTTTCCAAGGAAAGGGTACGACGTGGGACGGAGGACAACGTGTGCCTACGATTATCCGGTGGAAAGGCAAAATAAAAGGCGGCCGTGTAGTCAATGAAGTTGCTGCTATGACCGATTGGTTTCCTACATTTGTAAACCTTGCCGGAGGTAAAATTCCGAAAGACCGGATCATAGATGGAAAAGACATTATATCTGTTCTTACAGGCAATGGACAACGGGCTGACCATGATTTTGCATTCCTCCATAATGGCAAGCTGGAAGGATATCGTTCAGGCGATTGGAAAATAAAATTACCAGAGCCTTTGGCGGTCGGTAATTTTTGGGTAGATGATGTTCCAGCCCATGATACAATCTTTGTCAACCTGAAAACCGATATTGCAGAAAGAAAGGACGTAAAGAAACAATATTCAAAAGAATATCTTGCCACCCTTAAGAAAATGGAAGCGTTCAAACAAACTTTGAAAGATTGTCCGCCTTCTTTGGTACAAACATCCAATAGTTCGGAGAGATTGACTTCCCAACAACGTAGGGAGGCCATCATCGAAGCTAAGGAAAAAGGCGTCAGTCCAAAATCGAAATTTTATAAAGATTAAATGATTATCTGTTTTAATACCTAGTGGTATTTCAACTCGTCATTGCAAAAAGCCCGCTCTGTAGATCAGGCGGGCTCTTTGCAATGACGTTTTTATTTGACTTTTAAAGTCCTTTAAGCACAATATATGACAATCATAAATAGAATATCTTTTTCGTTCTATTTCTTCTTTTGTGCCGGTTCGGGCTTCGATAAATCTTTGATCCGTAAATTTCGGAACGCTAATTTAGAACCATGCCCAAGGAAACCGATATGGCCGCTTTTATTAGATAGTCCGGGATGTTCCCGTCCATCCACTGTTTGGGTAAAATTCTTACTTGCTTCGGCAATGTTTCCGTCAAGTATTACTGTGCCGTTGAGCGTTATTTTGATATGATTTCCTTCAGCTATTACTTCCTGCACATTCCATTCGCCTACAGGTTTTAAATATCCGCGTTTGGCCGCAATGACTCCATATACAGACCCATGGTATTGGTATGGTTGTAAGTCCCGATATACATTGGCTCCGTCGTCGAGTATTTGTAATTCCATACCCACATACGCCGCATCTCCGTTAAGTGGAGCGCGGATTCCCAAGCCGTTATTGGCGGCCGGCGTCAATTGGAATTCAAAACGCATGACAAAGTCAGTATATTCTTTATCTGTATAAATATTTCCGTCGCCACCTCGTGTAGGGTCGCATACAATCATCCCGTCAAGCGGAATATAATCTTTCAAGTTGCCAATCCAACCCGACATATCGATACCATTGAACATGGGCATAAATCCTTCGACTTTCTCGGCGACGGAAACTTGATAAGGTTCCGGACGGGGAATTTCATGCACATAGATATCCCGGTATTCCACTCTTTCTCCATGTGCTTGTAATTCGATAGCGTCTGCTGGGAAAATGGGTATTGAACGATCCCAATAATTTTCCAATGTTATGTTGTCCACAACCAATTGTCCGTTGAGATATACGGTTACTTTTTCACCCGCCATTTTGATATAAAAAGAATTCCATTCATTTACCGGATTGTCGGCCACAACCAATGGTTTGCTCGGATGCCTTTGATTGTTATATAAACCGCCTGATCCCACTTGTGCTCCTACATTCGTCAATGCGATATCCCAGATTTGCACTTGTGGAGACCCGCGTAAATAGATACCGGCGTCGCCACCTTTGGTGATGCACCAGTCGACATACATTTCAAAATCTTCGTAATTCTTTTCCGAACATAGATTATCGTAACCTTTGCCCTCAAAGACAAGCAATCCGTTTTCCACTTTCCAATCGCGGCGCATGATTTCATCGGCTTTTTTTTGTTTTTCGGCCAATTCTTTAGGTTTCATCTTGGCCCGGGCAATGGGGTTTTCCACCAATCCTTTCCATCCGGTCAAATCCTTTCCGTTGAACATTGTTACATACCCGCCATCTTTGGGGAATGTTGCCATATGTTCCATAATAGCTTGTTTTTGGTAGTCTGCTTCGGGGTCTTTGTTCACAAGCATCATTTTATTAAGTAAGGCAGTAACTTCCGGCCCGTAGTATTCAGGATGTGCCAATGCAATGGTTCGTACGGCTTGCACAGCAGCTTGTTGTACTTCGATATTGCTGTCATCCAAATATTTTCCGGAGGTAAGCAATCCTAAGAAAGTACCGGTATTGGAAATCTGGCGTAATATGGTTCGTTTTTCCGATGATGATTTTGAAATATCCAATGCTTTACGCAGCAAAAGTAGCTTTTGTTCGGGAGTGCCTTTTAATATGCCAACCTTTGACACATAGCTCATTAAAGCCTTGTCAAAATAATCTCCTGTTGGATTGGATGAAGCGATATTATAAAGGGCTGTGGTTGCAGATGCATCACTCCATTTGGTCAATGCTTCGAAAGCCGCCGAACGGGTGTTGGCATCGCGATCATCAAAGCTTTTCATTACTATATTTAATGCATCTTGTCCGCCGATCATAGCCAATATATTATAATAGGCAGTTGGTTTGCTGCTTGCATTCATTTGCGCTGAAACCAATTGCGTTTGTCGGGATTGTTCTAAAGAGGAAACAGCAGCATATAATGCTTTCTGCAAAGCAATTACTTCGTCTTTATCTGAAGCTGTATTTAATAATTGTGCAATATGCGGAACATCTTTTTCCGAGACAACCGATGCTAATGCTTTGTCAGCGGCCAAACGCACCTTAGCATTCGTGGAAGATGTTTGCGAGAAAATAACTTCGGTATACGAAGTCGCTTGGCGTGTGGCTAATATTTCTAAAAAGGCAACTTTTGCAGGAACCGATGTTTGCGGAATGGCAGCAGCAACATCTTTTACTACTTGATCGCCCGGAATAGTTAATAATGAATTTTTTCCGGCAGTTACTACCTTTTCGTCATCCGTATTCATTGCTTTGATGATGGGAGAGGCTGTTCCGCCTAATTTGCCGCTTGCCACAATAGATGCTGCTCGAATAACATTATTGGCATCTGTGAGACATTCTTGCACGAATGGCAATGCTGCTTTATCTCCACGTATACCAAATGCAGTGATAATTTCAGCCTTTATTTCGGGTTGCTTTTCGCTTTTTGCTTTCTTTATCAAAGCATCGTACATTTTGGAAGATTTGATATTGGCTGAATATTTTAAAGCCGCTTCGCGGTATTGTTTGTTGTTGCTTTTTAATGCGTCAATGACATCGCCAACGGCTTTTTCTCCCGCCGAAAGTGTCAGCAGTTCCAATGCTGCACTTTTGGCTGCTATTTGCGATGTTTCGGAAGTTGCCTTCAGCATCTTTTGGGCTAAATTTGTAATCAAATAAGATGTAGAGGGACTTGTTAAGTTGCTAAACATAAGTCTATTGTGTAGATACAGCACATACGAACCCAACGCATCTGCCGGCTCATATTTGTATCCAGTTTTTTCGGCGGCCTCTAACAATATCTTTTCCGAAGACGGATCAGCCATCAGAGCGAGGCTGTGCAATGTGGCTTTACGAAGTTTCGCATCGCCTGTTGTCGCTAAGATAATTAAGGCTTCGTTGGCCTGCCAGTAATGCATGTCACCAAGAGCTTCCACTAATGTTATTTGTTGCGCTCCTGTGGTTTTCTCAAGAGCATTTTGCATGGCTTTACCAGCGGCATCATTGCCTATACGTATCAATACACGAGCTGCAGCATCAGCTAAGCGGGCGTTATTCAAATATTGAGCGGCTGTTTCCACCGATTCACCACCAGCTACATATTGTAATTGGATCAACAAGAAATCGCGTATCTCATCTGATTTCGCACTAGGAATGACTGCACAGAGATTTTTAGCTACAGATGCTTTCTTGTTTGCATCTTTTGACGCATACATGGCGAGCCCGCTGATGGCATAGCGTATTTGAGCATCATTTCCGCCGGGATCTGCAAGGCGAGGAGCTAAGTCGATAATTGCATTTCCCAATTGGTTTAAATCGCCCATTAATTGGTTAAAGCGCGCAGTGTTCTCAGCAGGCAGAAGCATCACAATGTCCGCAATTTTGGTTTCGCGGGTTCTTTGGTCGGTTTGGGTAAATCCTGCTGCAAAAAAGCCAACTGCCAATAATAATGAGATAAATAGTTTTTTCATTTTTAATTTAGTTATGATAGAACGCAGATGACACGGATGATACAGATTTGTACAGATATTATTTTGAAAATCATTTTTATTCATGTCCATTCAAATTTCTATTTATTGGTGAATATTTTTCGTTTATATGATGGTCTTTTTCCAAAATTTAAGAGTAATCCTACTTTAATATTTGTTGCTTTAAGATAATTGATTAACTGGTTTTCATGTTCCTCGCATAAGGTTTCTGAGGCCTTTAGCTCCAAAATTACACAGTCATTAATAATTATGTCTGCAAAATATTGTTCTACCTTTTTATTGCGATAATAAACATCAATCGGATATTGTGTCTTACAGTCAAATCCGTGCAATAACAATTCATGATATAGTGCATTTTCATATACTTTTTCTAAAAAACCGTACCCCAATTCATTGTATACATCATAAAAAGCTCCTATGATTTTTTCAGTAACGTCTTGATGTAATAAATCCATTTGAATAGGTTTGTATTTGAAATCTGCGATAATCCGTCAAATCTGCGTCATTTGTGTTCTATTTCACAGATTATATGCTCCATGGAGCACGCATCGGTTGGTTGATTAAAGCATTGGCTCCAGGATCATCAATAAATTGAAGCCTCTCCGGATCAAATTTTAATGAACGTCCCAAACGAACAGCGATAATAGCCATATTTACAATTGTAGATGAACGAAAAGCGTTCTGTTCGTTCAGCGCAAAGGTTGTACGGGTACGCACGGCTTCGGCAAAATCTGTCATTTGTGGTTCGGGATCAGGGAAAGCAGCTAACTTCTTCTGCAAGTCGGGTATATCCGAACGAAACCCCGCATAAAGTTTGCCTTTGGGGCCTTCAATGTATGCTGCATTTGTATCCCTGTTTTCTCCATCGAGAACAATTTTACAGCCGTCTGCATACACTAACTCAATGCGTTTCCATGTGCCGCAAGCATCAGAGTCTTGCTGTTGACCGTCCACAATTACTTCTATCGGGCTGGTATCATCTTTACCTAAAAAATATTGTATAGGGTCAAGATAATGCTGTCCCATATCTCCTAATCCACCACCATCATAATCCCAATATCCACGGAAAGTGCCATGTGTGCGATGCACGTTATACGGTTTAAATGGAGCGGGGCCGAGCCACATATCATAATCCAATTCAGCAGGTACCGGCTCAATGGATAATCCTGTCTTGCCTACCCAATAGAATTTCCAGTCAAAACCTGTAGTGGCACTCACCGTCACCTTCAAAGGCCATCCGAGCAATCCGCTTTGAACTAATTTTTTGATGGGTTTAACGGTAGTACCCATTCCGTAAAAGTTATCCTCAAAACGAAACCATGTGTTTAATCGAAAAATGCGTCCATGACGTTGTACGGCTTCTTTTACACAAATTCCCTCTCCAATAGTACGTGTCATAGGCTTTTCGCACCATATATCTTTACCTGCCTTAGCAGCATCGGTTGCCATAATCCCATGCCAATGTGGCGGTGTAGCAATGTGTACAATATCAACAGCCGGATCTTGCAATATTTCGCGATAGTCGTGATAAGTTTTAGTACCTGCCGGACATAATTTGAGAGCATCATTAAGATGCCGCTTATCTACATCGCAAATGGAAACCAAACGAGCGCCGGGATAGGCAATATGTCCTCGCCCCATACCTCCCACACCAATGATCGCTTTGGTTAACTCATCGCTGGGGGCCAAATATCCTGTTCCACCCAGTGCATGACGTGGAATGATAGTAAATGCAGCGACTCCTAATGCTGCGGTTTTCAAAAAACTGCGCCTGTTTTGGCATATTTGATTCATAATAAGTAATTTTTTAAATTTTCAAGACCTAATTCATTTTAGTTAAAAGAGTAATTTGCTTGAATCTTTTAATATCATAATAGTTATTGATTCAATATCAATAAAATCCATAATAGATCGTATTCTATCAATCTTATTGAAACAGGTGCAAGTTATAAAAAATAAAGATTTTTTCAAAAAAAGTAAAGACTGTTAAAAAATCTGATTATTTTAATTTTCAATTATATAATTATAAAATCTTTTTGCTGATTAGCAAGTAACTTGCAAAGTTGCAAATTGATTATTTTGTTGTAATAGAAAAGGCGAAGAATTAATATTTTGATAATAATTCTTCGCCTTCCTTTTATACTAATGAGTACCAAGACCCCCAATTTCAATCTATCATATCAATGAGATTAATTCCAACTGTTTGATACAACCATTTGTGGATTAGTGTCTTTTTCATTTGCAGGAATCGGAAATTTCTTAAACTTCGAATCACTTGTTGGTATTTCATCTATCATATTTAGTTTTCCCAATCTATCCCAACGTACCAAATCAAACCAATAATGCTGTTCTCCAAATAATTCGATATAACGTTCACGTTTCAACGCTTCGAATGCATTGGCCGCAGTAAGATCCGTATTGTAAGGATCAGCACTAACTCTGGCTCTTACATCATTAATTAATGCTGTTGCAAGATCGTACTGACCTGTTCCCATGTAAGCTTCAGCAAGCAGTAATTTTACATCTGCCATACGAACAATAATTGAAGAATAGTCTCCATCATCCATATTCATATTTTCAGCTGTTTCATAATAACAATATTTTTTCCACTGGTAGCCGGAGGTCAAATCGCCATTATAAGGAGCATAAGCAAACGCTCCACCGGCAAAATCTCCATCACCAATAGTACCGTCGCCATAGAAAATAAACTGATTGCGTGGATCCAAATAACTGGCACCATTTATCGTGTAAGTAAACTTGGCTACAGCAGCATCGGGAATATATACATTATGCCAATCATTGAATCCATATTCAACATGACGGCCACAATTGGCAGCTTTGTTACCCCAACTTTCTTTTCCACCAAACATGTAGTAAGAATTACTTCCTCCACTCCAACCCCAAAATTTATGCAAACATTGCATAATGATTTCGGTATTGGTATGATTGCCACGAGTAAATAAATTATAATAATCTCCTTGATACGGATGCGAACCAATTTGTAATAAAACATCTCTCGCCTCTGTGTTCTTGCCTTGAATCAGGTAAAGTTTTCCGAGGTATGCACGAGCAGCATCTTTTGTAATCCTACCTAAATTGGCATCATCCCATGAATCAGGCAATAAACTGATAGCTTCTAACAAGTGGGTTTCAATGTCTCCTTGAACTGTGGTATAGGATGTACGTGGTTTAGCTGGTTCGGTTTTAATGGATTGCCATGTTTCATGATAAGGAACATCACCCCATAGTTCAGTAAGGTGGTAATATGCCCATGCGTGGAAAAAATGTGCTTCGCCCAAGAATTTCAATTTATTCGCTTCCTGATCGGATGTCGTTGTTTCCCAAGCGTCGACTTTTTCCAAAGCTATCAAGGCACGTGCGCTAATCCTATACATAGTTTCCCATGCCCACTGAACATAGTCGTTTTCAGGATAATAAGTAAAATTACCCAATTGAACCAAAGCCGTTTCTAATTTAGCAGTTCTATCTGCCTGATTGGTCAACAAATCGAACATAAAATGCCAGTCGCGTCCATACATAGGTCTTGCAGTAAGTTGTGAATAACATGCTATCACAGCTTCTTGACATTCCTTTTGCGTCTTATAATAAGTCGCTTCATCGTATTCTGACGGATTTTTTAAATCCAGAATGTCTTCGGTACATCCTACTATGAGGATTGTTACCATTAATATACATATTTTTCTTAACATATCTTTCATTTTTATACTTTAATTAAAATGTTGCCTGAATTCCAAACAAGAAAATCCTTGGTGTTGGTATCATACTTGCATTATATAAGATACCTCTTTCCAGATTGTAGTTCTGTGAACCTGCTTGAGAGCCTATCTCAGGATCATATCCATCATATTTTGTAATTGTTAAGAGATTCTGACAAGTTACATATACTCTTAACCGATCTATGACCATATTGTTTTTAAACGGAACCGTATAACCAAGCGTAATATTTCTGATTTTCATGTATGATGCATTTTTCACATAACGATCGGATGCACGTAGGTTATTGCTCGGATCGGCACTCACAGCGCGAGGTACATCAGTTACATCTCCTTCTTTTCTCCAACGGTCTAAAGTAGTAGTCGTTTGATTGAATACACGTTTCATCGATTCCAATTCAAAAATACGGGCATAATCGAAGATCGAATTGCCAGTAACAGCAATCATGCCTATCTGTAAATCAAAGTTCTTATAATTCGCACCGATATTTAAACCAAAATTCCAATTAGGAGAAGGCTTACCAATAAATGTCCTATCATTATCGTCAATTTGACCATCAGGCCCCGTAGGATTACCATTTGCATCTGGTGGGCCTGCAATGTCCTTGAATGCAATATCACCTGCCGAAACATTTAAGCCATATTTTTGGTTATAATCATCCGCTTCTTTCGTTGTAGATAACACCTTATCGACTTTATATCCATAAAATTCACCCACAGAATGGCCTACTTCTGTACGTGTTAAATAACCAATACTTTGTTGTGCCATTACGATCGGTTCGCCTGCACCCAGCGAAGTTACTTCATTTTTATTATATCCGGCTATTCCAGATACTGAAAGACTAAAGTCTCCAATTTTTTTCTGGTATGTCAAAGCAATATCAATGCCCGTGTTGGTTACTTCTGCAGCATTTTGGAAAGGAGCGTTGTCTATACCAGATGATGGAGCAATGGGCACTCTAACCAAAATACCATCCGTATTTTTCTTATATACATCAACTGATCCTGACAGAACACCATTCCATAAACCAAAATCAAGGCCGGCATTGTATGAAGTCGACTCTTCCCAGTGAATACCTGTTGCTGGCAAACTATTAATAGTAACCCCAAATAACGGAGTTTGGGTTGGTCCAAAAACGCCCAATATGTTACCTCCTCCGGAAAATAGATTGGCATAATACGCATAGGATGAAATCCTGTCATTACCCGACTTTCCGACTGAAAGGCGTAATTTTAACTGGGATATCAACCCCACACCCCTTAAGAATTCTTCCTGATCAATTTTCCAGGCTAAGGCAAGTGAAGGAAAACGTCCCCAGCGATGATCGGGGTCAAAATTGGGAGAAGCATCCTGACGATAATTGAATGTGAGCAAATACTTATCCATCAAAGTATAGTTGATACGTCCAAAATAAGAAAGATAAGCTGAATACCAGTTTGTATTACTATTAACATCATATTTTGGGGTTGTGGTTATTAGTAACACTTCATTGTTTTCCCACTGAATGGTACCATCTGCCGAACCGGAAGCTGTAAGAGAACGCCCATTGTTAAACTTCTTCGTAGCATATGTGTTTCCAATCATTGCATTAAACGAATGAATTCCAAAATCCTTGGTGAAAGTTAAATAATTTTCCAAAGTTCCACCTTGATTGTATGAAAAAGCATCTTCGATTTTTGCTTGAGTGGGAAAGTCTCCATTTTCACTATAAGAATTCCAAGCCATCCGGTTATGCGAATCATTGGTATACACAAATTGGGTTCTCCATTTAAACATATCAAATAATGAAACTTCTGCATAGATCAATTCGCGTATCAATGTCTGTTTATTAGTCGCATGATTTGTGTTTAGGATAGCAATTGCATTAAATGCATCGTTGGAACCATCAAGTACTGAAGATGTTCTCGAATATCCCCAACTATTGTTCGGATCTTCAATTGGCATGTATGGTGCATAACGATAAGCAGCAACAAAATCGGGGGAGATACCTTCAGTTGTTCTACGTCTAACCGATAAGTTTTGCCCAATTTTTACGATTTTACGAATCGTAATTTCATTGTTTGACATAACCGTAAACTGCTTAAAGTTGTACCCCATTGTAATTGCATCCTGATCGGTATAACCTCCAGAAATGCTATATATCGAATTGTTAGAACCTCCACTTACATTTATGTGGTAGTCCTGCTGGAATGCTGTACGGAAGATTTCATCCTGCATATTCGACCTATCCACATAAGCTGAAGATTGATCCCAACCTAATCCGCCTTGGCTAACTGGTGAGAAGCGCTGAGCATTATTGAAAAAATTTGGATCTATGTCTAATGCTAGATCCATATATTGATTTGCATTCAAATAGTCCATTTTTTTTCCTATAGTAGCCCAGCCAACGCTTGCATTCAAATTTACTTTTGGCTCACCACTTAATCCTTTTTTTGTGGTTACCAACACTACTCCGTTTGCTGCGCGAGCACCATAAATAGCAGTAGATGAGGCATCTTTTAATATATCGATGCTCTCTATGTCGTATTGGCTAACCGAATTAATGTCTCCAGGCATACCATCAATAATATATAAAGGATCCGAATTATATATTGTACCAATACCTCTAATTTTTATTGAAGTTCCTGACCCAGGAAGGCCATTGCTATTGAGAACTTCAACACCAGCTACTCGTCCTTGAACCATTTGTTCGACGTTGGATACAGATATATTGGGCATGTCTTTTCGACGTACAGAACCTACAGCTCCTGTTAAGTCTTTCTTTCTTACGGTTCCATATCCAATCACAACGACTTCATCCAATTCTTGGGAATTATCGGTCAATATGGCATCAATAATTCTTCTATCGCCAATAGTCTGCTCTTGTGGCTGATAACCAATAAAAGAGAAAACCAATATAGCATCAGCATTGGGTACATTAATCGTATAATTACCATTTAGGTCTGTTGTTACTCCAATTGTGGTTCCTTTAATCATTACATTTGCTCCGGGAAGTGTCTCGGTGTCGCTTCTAACCGTACCTGTAATACGAATACCGGTTTGTGCATGGGCATTCAATGTGGCAGTTAGGATTAGGATAAAAGTTAATTTAAAAACAAAAAACCATGTTTTGTTTTTAATCATTTGAAAATCAGTTTTACATAAATTTGTCATACGTATTTAGCTTTAATCATTAATAAATATTTCAATTTCAAAAAAATGTTTGTTTTTTATTTTTGTTAAATATTCATAGGCATATGTGTTTTTAAAAGTGTTCTATTTTTTATGTTGATAATTTACATGGAGACTGAATACGTTTATATAATGATTAGTATATAATCATAATCGGATGATTTATTTTTCATAATTTTATAAAATTGAATATTCCTTGTATTAAAGTTTAAGACAAGATTATTCTTCCATTTGTTTATAAAAATGTTTGTTTTTTTAATGAAAAAATAAACTTTTTTATAATAGTCTTATTTATCAGTATCTTAACAAAAGTGTTGATGTATCAAATGTCAATGGTATCTTTCAATCATTATTTTTTGTCGAATTACTTTTAATGCATTAAAAATATGCACGCGGACAGTATTTTCGGAAATATTCATTTTTTTGGATATTTCTTCGTTACTCAATAATCCGTAATAGTTGAGGATAAAAATCTTTCTACATTTTTCAGATAAAGAATCAATAGCTTGATGAATCATTATATCAATATCTTCGTCCTTTTCCATATATTCAATGACTGGATCACATGCATTATAAGTATCCTCAATATACTGCCATTCCTTTTTGCTGACAGTCTTATTTACCTTATTTTTTGCTGTTGCCAAATGCTGTAGTTTATTAATGGACTCATGATGCGCAACTTTAAAAATGTAGGTATATACAGATTCTCTAACATCAATGGATTGTTTTTTGTTCAAAAGTTTTAAAAATACATCTTGAACGATATCTTCTGCAAGAAAATTATCTTTAACTATGTGGCGAACATAACGTATTAGGCTAAAAAAAAGCTGTGTGTATAATGCACCAAATGCCTTTTCATTACCTTCTTTTATTTTTTGCCAAGTATGATCACCGTTTTTCGTTTTTTGTAGTGAGTTTTCAGTTATCATAAATCTGAGTTTATGGGGTTCAGAATCGTTGCAATGTGCTTTTATCTTTGTAAAAAGGACATTGTAAAAATGCGTTTGCATAAATGTTTGAAAAAAGGAATTGTGATTTAAACCATTTGTTTGTGTTCACACCATTTTTGGAAATAGTAGTAAGATGTGTACTTGAGCTAATTGCTTGTGTTTGTTGAAATATTAAAGGATATGGGCTAAATCCAATTAAAGTAAAGTCAACGAAGCAAAAAAATATTTTTCTCATTTTACGCCTTTTCAATTAATATTTGGTTTGCAGATAAAAGCATTTCAAATTGTTTAACTAAAAAGGCGTAAGATCACCTTTTGAACAAGAGGTACGACCAAGCACCCATCAACCAAAAAGCAATACCTACGCCTAACGCAGGCATCAGATAATTGTTTAGGGTTGATAGAAATTTTGGTCGTTTTCTTGTTCCTAAAACAATAGCTAATGCTATATCATTGTGACAAATATATCTATTTGTTTTTAAATATTTTGCTTAAATCTTTAATAAAATTCATAAAAAATATTTACCAAATATATAGTGTGATGATTTGGATACAATATATTATCAAAGGTGATTGGTTAGATATAAAATTGAATTCATTTTACATTCAATAGAGTAGGAGAGTGATTGATTTCATTAAAAAGGCATTAAAAAGGTATTTCAAGATATTTTACCTGAAATAGTAGTAAATTATAAAATCCAATTTTTTTAATCTTAAGTTGATTACCTTTGCGCCTTCATTTTTGGAGGTCGGATAAATATTCTTACCTCTTATTTTTATAAACACCAATGACCTTCGAAGAATTAAAAATCTCCACGCCCATTCTCAAAGCTTTATACGAACTTGGTTTTGAACAACCAATGCCTGTGCAGGAAAAAGTAATTCCGCTCTTGCTTGAAAACACAACAGATATTGTCGCTTTGGCTCAAACAGGAACTGGAAAAACAGCAGCGTTTGGTATTCCGGTAATCCAACAGATCAATCTTGCATATCGTCATCCGCAAGCGTTAATATTGGCGCCTACACGTGAATTATGCGTACAAATTACTGACGATTTACAGGATTATGCCAAATACGTGAACGATTTACACATTTTAGCCGTTTATGGTGGTTCGAGCATCGAACAACAAATCAATGCATTAAAAAAAGGTGTACATATTATTGTCGCCACTCCCGGCCGTTTGTGCGACCTGATTAATAGGAAGGTAGCCAAACTGGATCATGTACGCAAAGTAGTACTCGACGAAGCCGACGAAATGCTCAATATGGGTTTTGTGGACAGCATTAACGAGATACTAGCCAAAGTACCTGCTGACCGCAATACACTTTTATTTTCGGCCACCATGCCATCAGAAATAGTGTCAATTGCCCAAAACTACATGAAAAATCCCATGGAAGTTACTATTGGCAAGAAAAATGTGGGTGCTGAACATGTAAAACATATTTGTTACACGGTTCATGCCCGGGATAAATATCAAACGTTAAAACGTATTGCCGATTATCATCCCAATATTTATGGGATTGTATTTTGCCGTACCCGCAAAGAAACACAGGAAATTGCTGATAGCCTTATCCGCGACGGTTACAATGCCGACGCATTGCATGGCGATCTTTCGCAGGCTCAACGCGATTATGTGATGCAGAAATTTCGCAACCGTAACATACAACTGCTGGTAGCTACCGATGTTGCAGCTCGGGGTCTGGACGTGGATAATCTTACACATGTAATCAATTATAGCCTACCCGATGATTCCGAAGTATATACCCATCGTAGCGGGCGAACAGGACGTGCAGGGAAACCGGGAATATCTATTGCTATCATCAATTTCAAAGAGAAACATTTGATACGCCGTATCGAAAAGATGATCAATAAAAACTTTGAAATGGCTGAAGTTCCTACCGGCAGAAAGATATGCGAAAAGCAACTATTACACCTAATTGCTAAGGTGGAAAAGGTAGAGATTGATCATGCGCAGATTGAGTCATATTTGCCGGCCATTTACCGTAAGTTGGAATGGATTGACAAGCAGGAATTGATACAGCGGTTCGTGTCGCTCGAATTCAACCGCTTCCTGAATTATTACCGCGATGCAGTTGATATTGTAAGCCAGACTACTTTGGAAGAGCGTCAACAAGAAAAGATTGGCAAACATACAAAAACAAAATATACACGCCTATATATCAATGTTGGTCGTGCTGATAAATTAGCCCCACCCAATATGATCGAGATGATTAATGAGGTGATGCCGGGCGTATATGTGTCAATTGGTAAAATTGAGATGCTCAATACTTTCTCATACATTGAAGTGGATAATCTGCATGCTGAGCAGTTAATCCATGAATTAAAAAAAATGGCGTTCCGAAATCGCCCGCTCAATGTCAATATTGTGGAAAAAAATATAGCAGATGATCCGTATCATGGTTCTTCCAAACGTAGTAAACGCGAAGATCGTCAAAAAGCAGATTTTAAAAAATCACAGGACAATCATAAGAAAAAGAAACGCCACTGAATTATATTTTTCTTTTTATCATCAAATAGCACAGTAGCAAAACTTTGCTAATACTAAGATATCGGTCGTGTTCAGAACGAAATAGGATAAATCAGTGCCATCTATAAATAGTATTTTCTAATGGATCTATATCTTTGAATTGATCGATTTTTTTTGATTCATTATTCTTCCACCAATCATAGTAAGCCTGTGCTGCTACTTTATGCGATTCATTATCGTTAACAAGTTTCAATTCATCGAAATTTCTTAATGCCAATATCGGAGTTTGGGATGGAAATCCCATAATAATATATTCACTTTCTATGGAATTTGCCCTTATGGATTCAACAGTCCATAAAATATACATCCCCAATTTACAATCGAAACAACAATAAGATGAAATCGGATTATGGGGAAAATCGCTAATCATTTGGGTATCATTTCTATATTTTAGTAATGTCGGAATATCCTTTTCGGTAAAAACCGGTAACTTATGATAAGTGTATTGATTAGTTTTCAATAATTGGATGTAATTTTCAACATCCATATTAATATCATCATCATAATTTGATGATTTATCCTCGTTACAACCCGTAAGCGCTAAAAAAGAGATCAGAAAAATTATAAATTGCCCAATTCTCATTTTTTCACAATTTGAATAGTTTTTATATGATTTTTGCCACAAAAATCATGCAAGAACTAACAAAAAACCCCTTCATTATTTCTAATGAAGGGGTCAAAGTTTGGCAGCGACCTACTCTCCCACAAATGCAGTACCATCGGCGCTGGCAGGTTTAACTTCTCTGTTCGGAATGGGAAGAGGTGGAACCCTGCCGCTAAAACCACCTAAAATCATTTCAGTTTCGGGTTTAATGTTTCTAGTTTAAAGTTTTGGGGTTTTAATAACCTTGAACTTTGAACCTTGAATTTTAAACTTCAAACTGTATATCAAGACATGATGGAAATCAATATATTCGAACGATATATGCTTTT
>JAVBPN010000100.1:0-6225 GCA_031549585.1 Bacteroidales bacterium | reverse complement strand
GGAAAAACAGGAAAAGTATCTTTGATTACCCAACGTCCCGTTCGTTCGCCGCATCACACAATCAGTGATGTGGCATTGGTTGGTGGCGGATCGTTTCCGCAGCCCGGCGAAATTTCATTAGCACACAATGGCGTTTTGTTTTTGGATGAGTTGCCTGAATTTAAGCGGACCGTGCTCGAAGTAATGCGTCAACCTTTGGAAGACCGGGTGATTACTATTTCCCGTGCACGTTTTGCTGTTGAATATCCGGCCAGTTTTATGTTGGTTGCATCGATGAACCCTTGCCCGTGCGGCTTTTACAATCACCCGGAAAAGAAATGCGTTTGTGCTCCCGGTTATGTCCAAAAATATTTGAGTAGGGTGTCAGGTCCGTTGCTTGACCGGATCGATATCCACATTGAAGTAATACCTGTACCTTTTAATAAACTTTCTGAAAAACAGACCGCCGAATCCAGCAGTGTGATTCGTGAACGTGTGATGACGGCCCGGAATATTCAAAAAGAACGATATGTTACTCATGCAGGAATATATTGTAATGCCCAAATGTCTTCGGCGTTGTTGCGCAAGTATTGCCAGATTGACCAAGCCGGGCAAAATGTGATGAAATCAGCTATGGAAAAACTTGGGCTTTCAGCGCGAGCATATGATCGAATCCTCAAAGTGTCGAGAACAATTGCTGATTTAGAAGGTGTTCCTAATATTCAGGTTCATCATTTGGCAGAAGCCATACAGTATCGTAGCCTTGATCGGGAAGGATGGGGAGCTTGATAATTTAAAGTTCAAGGTTTAAGGTTTTGGTGTTGAGTTGTTTTCTGTAACCTTAAATTTTAAATCTGAAACTTTAAATGATCTTCATATGTTTTTTGATTTCACGCCAAGTTTTATCGGGGATTTTAGGGCCGATTACTTCGATTACCTTTCCGGCAAGATAAGAACCTAGTTTACCACATTCTGGTAATTTGAAATTATTCAGCAATCCGTATGTAAATCCGGCTGCATATAGATCACCAGCGCCAGTTGTATCAATTACTTTGACTGGTTTGGCTTCCACGTGGAATACTTGTTTGCCGTTTTGGATCAAAGAACCCGATGCCCCGTTTTTAACAACGGTAATCCAACAATCTTTGGATATTTCGTTTAATGCTTCTTGTATATCCGTTTTTCCTGAATAAACTCGTGCTTCTGCAGCATTGGCAAAAACAATATCGGCATATTCTTTTACAAGAAAATGTATAAAATCAAGATTTTCTTCCACTACATTGAAACTAGCCATGTCCAGAATAATTTCAAGCCCATGTTCTTTAGCCAATTCTACGGATCGTTGAATAAGCCCGTGATGTTGCACCAAGTAACCCTCCACATAAAAATGCGTGTAGCCTTGAAACATTTTGGCAGTTAGTTCGGACGGCTCCATATCGATGGATGCACCTAAAAATGTGGCAAAAGTCCGTTCTCCGTCTGGGCTGATAAGCGCCAGCACAGAGCCGGTTTCCAATTTGCTGTATTGAAGCAAGGATTTTACTCCATAGTGTTCAATATCATTGATAAACACTTCGCCCAAACGATCCCATCCAACTTTTCCGATAAATGTTGTTTCGATGCCCAGCGAAGCCAAACCACAAATGGTATTGGCTGCCGATCCTCCGGATGCCTCGCTATGTTTCAATCCACAGGTGTTGACAAGAACCTCGTTAGCGAATTTCTTATCTACTAATTGCATACTCCCTTTTCTCAAATCAAATTTTTTCAGCAAGCCGTCGTTTGGCAGCTCAATCAACACATCGACTAAAGCATTGCCCATTCCAAGTACTTTCATATTATTTGTATTTAATTTGAGCGTATCTTATGTTAGGGAAAATTAAAATTTTACTTCCGGCGCTTTTTGAGCCCCTTCATCTGCTGTAAAGTATGGTTTAGGATCGAAATTAAATAATCCAGCAACGATGTTTTTTGGAAATTTCCGTATATATGTGTTATATGCTTGTACCGATTCATTATACTTTCTTCGCTCTGTGGCAATGCGATTTTCGGTTCCTTCCAATTGAGCTTGAAGTTGCAAGAAGTTTTCGTTTGCTTTCAGGTCTGGATAGCGTTCTACTACAACCATCAATCGCGATAGTGCATTGCTCAAATCGGCTTGTGCACTTTGAAATTGTTGCAGCGAGGATTCGTTAAGGTTTGATGCATCAACGTTGACAGACGAAGCCTTAGACCGCGCTTCTATTACGGCTGTTAATGTTTCTTGTTCAAAATCAGCATATCCCTTGACTGTATTGACCAGATTTGGGATCAGGTCTGCCCGGCGTTGATATACGTTTTCTACTTGATGCCATTGTGCATCGACACCTTCTTGAAGGCTTACCATTTGGTTGTATCCGCAGCTTGAAAGCAGCGGAATAAGAATGAATAAGTAAATGAATCGTTTGAGTTGCATATTCAGATTGATCTATTTAAGATGAATAATTCTGTATGCAAAAATAACATTATTTTGCAATGAAACGGTTTTTAATTATTTGTTTTTCCTTGAAAATGGATACATTTGCATGACACCATTGACTTGTTGTTTGAACAAAAATTCAATGGTACGGTTTAATTTTGGATGAAAATATGAAAGACTGGATACAAGAGGCTTTATATTCAACAGATATTAATACGACTACTGCGACCTTTCGGTTGTTGTTAAGCGTATTGATTGGCGGTGTTGTTGGATTGGAGCGTAAATGGAGGCAACAACCGGCGGGTTTTCGAACGCACATATTGATATGTTTGGGTGCTACCTTGCTTATGATGCTTTCTATATATGTTCCTCAGCAATATGGAGAATTAAGAGGTGATCCCGGGCGGATTGCAGCACAGGTTATCACAGGTATTGGCTTTTTAGGAGCGGGGGCGGTTATTAAAATCGGTTCAAATATTAAAGGCCTTACAACTGCAGCTTCCATTTGGATGATTGCGGCTATTGGGATGGGGATTGGAGCCGGATTGTATGTAATAGCCGGATTTGCCGCTTTTTTGATGTTGTTCATTTTAATTGTATTGGAAAGGTTTGAACGCCGCGTAGTTCCTATCTTTACTACTAAAGTTTTGTCTGTTTCCGTTGCAGGACATGCTATCAATTCCGAAACCATCCTTGCCATCTTGAGAAAATACAAAATTGTAGTGCAAAATATGGATATTCGCCGCCGTTTTTCTGAGAATAGAGAAGTGCTAAACTTTACCATATCCTTTAGAAACAATTTGCCGATTGATGAAGTAATTGATGACATTGGACAATTGGAATACATTGAATCCGTAGAATTGATTTAAATAATCGGAGCAGACAGCTTATAACTTATCCATTTAGCGTATTTTGTAATATCTTTTGATTATGGCCAACGATTTTTTTCGTTTTAAACAGTTTACCGTGTTTCAAAAAGATGTTGCTATGAAAGTGGGTGTTGACAGTGTTCTTTTGGGAGCATGGGTTAATGTGGATCATGCATATCATGTTTTGGATATAGGAACAGGGACAGGATTGTTGGCGTTGATGTTGGCACAACGAATGGAGCAATTTTCAATTGATGCTATAGAGATAGACCATGCAGCTTGTCTTCAAGCAAACCAAAATAGTGCTTTTAGTCCATGGAATGACCACATTCGTGTTATTTGTGATGATTTCAGGGATTTTATACCAGAATTATTGTATGATTTAATCATCACTAACCCGCCATATTTCAAGGCGTCGCTTAAGTCGCAGGATGAGAAACGCAATATAGCTCGCCACACAGATAGTGCGTTACACGAAGATATGATTGTGAAATCGGCCAAGTGGTTATTACCTCAAGGCGTATTGGCTGTGGTGCTTCCTCCATCTGAAGCGCAGCTATTTATGGATCAAGCAAAATTGCAAGGTTTGTACCCGCAGAGGATACTTCGAGTAAAGCCCCATGCAGGAAAGCCCATATACCGGGTGTTTTTTGAATTGTCTTTTGGTGAAAAACCGATTTACGAAGAAGAATTGTGCATTGAAACTACTCAGGGAACTTTTTCTGATGAGTATATGAGTTTAACCCAAGATTTTTATTTGAAGTTTTAAGGGATGTTTTAACAATCATTCATTTTTATAAGTTCCGATCATTCCCTGTGATGTAACGGTTTCAGCGCTGATGCTGAAATTTGTACAACTACTGTTGTTGTAAAACTTTATTTTTGCATGGCCATTCTCATCTGTAGTGACCGATGGGTTCCAGTATAAAGTACGGCGGTAATCAGGCTCAGGTGGAAGCATCGAATAGTTCGGGCTGTAAAATTCCTTCACCGGGCTGTATCCTTCCAATTTAGTTTTTCTTATCCCTTTCCCTTCTGTTGGAATTTCCCCATCCGGATAGGTTTCTATAAATACGACACAACTAACTATGTAGTCGATCGCTAAACATGCTCCATACATGGAGACTTTGGGGGGTGCGATGGACCTAAATGTCTTATGATCTGCGTATTGACACTTAATATCTATACCTTCATTAATATAGATAGATTTAATGGCAGCAGGCCTGATTTGTTGATATGCAAAAAATGAAACTTCATTCGCATAGACAATCTCATTATTGATAACAAAAATCACCATCCGGTTGTCACGGAGTAAAAACTCATATTCCATTTCCAGTATGTTGGGACTCCTTGAGGTGTTATTATTGAAGACACCAAGCATCGAAATAAGATAAGAATTATCGGGTTGAAAGGGAATAGGAAATTCGCGTTGACGCTTGATATAAAAATCCTTATTTAACCCCATCAGCATCTGGTGTATATCATTGCCAATATACTTGCCTCCGTCAGCGATGTCGTCCAATACCGAATGTACGTCATAGTATGCGATTGATGTAGCCCGGCTATGGTAAATATCCCGCCTGCTTATCCTTTTCGCAGTGACCGTGACTTCAGATAAATAATGTGTTTTCTCGCTGATGCTTAATCTGGACAAAGAATCCTCATAAGCAACAAGAAACGAGTCCGGATCATCTTCATCCGTATCATTGTCGGGTATTTCCCCGCCATTTATGTTTTCGGTTTGTTTTTCGGCAATAGTTATCTGCATGTCTGCATAACGATACCTTTTGGGTGTGGGGCTAAAAAGACGGTTCAAAATGATTAGGTATTCCCTTGGCCGCTTTCTCTTTTGGTCTACAGCCAATATCATATCCCATTTCCCGTGCAAATCCATGGCCAAAGAAAAATGTCCCTGTCCATCCGTTACAAAAGATTCAAAAAAACTGCTAACATTCTCTTCTTCTCCATCTTCTTCTTTTCCTTCTCTTTTTTGTTGCAACAATAAAGACATATCCGTATTGGGCATCGATGTTTGTTTGATATTGGGCGTAATAACCCTCCCATCGATTTCTATACCCTGTTCGGGAAGGTATTTTAAGTCAAAGGGTTCCACTCCGGCCATCTGCTCCCATGCATAACGCCGCCAGCCCTGTACCATCAATAATACATCAAGCGCTGCACGGTGTGCGTTGTCATCTTCTTCAAAGTAGTATGAAGGATTACGGACATAACCCTTAATCTCGGACATCAACAAAAGATCGGTTAAGATATTTTGTTTGCTCTCCACTTCGTTTGCAGCATCCCTCACAGATACAGAAAAAGTTGTACTTACCGGATTTGCTTCCCGGTCTGCTACAGAGAATTCCATATCGACTGGTTCGTAAGGTTGATAAGCTGGCTTATTGGTTTTTACCTTGATATCTAATATTTCGTTCCTTTTGATAAATATCAGGCGGTCACAAAGAATGTCTCCCGAGCTGTTGAATAATACGATTTGAGATACCCCCAAAGGCAACCGCGTCTTGTCCATTTTAAAGCGGATTTGCTCGTCATCCGCTATGTGGATATAGCAATGGTTCTGTAGTTTGCCACCGCTTAAAATGACTACACCAAGTGTTTCAGTAGATGGAGCATACTTGTTTTTCCGCAAGGTGATGACAATGCTGTCCGGATCGGACAGGTTATCCACTTCCATTATTACTCCTTGCGGTAGTCCCATAGGTAGATTAAATCTGTATTTTTTTCCGGAATATTCCACTACGACTTCCTGTTTATCAACACCGGGTGTATATGTAAATACACCCCGTCCTTCGTGCAAGGTAGTGAACGAGCATAGTTCCTGCTTTTTTCCGTCAATAACTACGCCTGTAACATCAATTGGATTGCCTGCTTCATCTGTTGCCTCATATGCAACCCGTG
>JAVBPN010000228.1:0-4277 GCA_031549585.1 Bacteroidales bacterium | reverse complement strand
GAACAAGCAGATGGATGCCATAGGCAAAGGCGAACACGAAGGACTTTTCGGGTCACGTGACTTTACCGTAGCCGATCTCGATAAACGGTGCGAAGAATGGTTAAAAAAGACTCCTGAAGACAAAGAAACATTCGTAAAGGAGCATAAAAAAGCCATGGAAAGCCGTTTCGGGCAAGGTAATTTTTTCGGACGAGGAAGAGGTTTTGGCTGCCGGGAAGACTTCGCCAATGAATTGCACAGCAAATGGTCGAAAATGACCGACGAAGAAAAACAAGCATTCGTCAAGCAACGTGAAGAAGCCATGAAAAACGGCAACTTTAGCAGAGGCAACTTTTTCAATCACTGTTTTGCCGGGACAAAAGAACCCCAAGTGGATGAAAAATAGCAGAGCAAACAATGTGAAGTTGTGGAAAACCGGTTGTTGAGTAACATCGCAACTGGTTTTTTATTTTTCTGATTATCAACTTAAAAAGAAATTTATAACACTGCAATGGCTTGACTAAGCGTAATAAAGAAGGTATTTCCCTCGAAACGGTTTTTGGTCCCGAATTCCCCTAACCAGCGAAAAGAAAGAGCAGTAAACGTTTTAGGATACATTATGTTTGCTTCCAAACCAGCTGCATAAATGCGATCCTTGTTGCCACCAAACGAGCCCACATTAGTCGGGATTTTATCCTCCGTTACTTTGAATTCCATGTAATAAACAGCACCCACATTGAAAACCATAGGAATCGTAGTAGAAGACAGTTTCTTGTAAAACGCTTTATTGAGGCCGCCTTCCAGCGTAAGGATATCCCCGGCCTTTATATCAGTGCCCTTTTTCTTGCTGTTGGTTGCATAAAATACGAGGGTCGAAAAATTGAATGACTTGGCTTTATCGAAATATAAAGTACCGCCCACCGAAAATTCATTTGTCCACATGCCTAATCCGGTATTTCCATCATCGCCCAAGGTGTATTTGCCTGTGGGCATATATAACCCATAACCGAACAGGTAATCAACCCTTGCCGTATGCCATCCCAATTGTACCGGCTGGACGTACATGTCAGTAAAAGCAAGGGAGCCTTTTGTGTTGACCATATTGCCTTCAATCCGGTTTTGAGCAAAAGGAATAAGTATCGTTGCACCGTAATGTGCTCCGAATATTTTGAAACCAGTCACAACACTTCCCCCAATACCTGTCAGGAAAGTAGTAACATCGGAGCTTGTTCCGGCTTCATCTCCATCGCTGTTGATATACTTTTTCGTATCGTAAATATAAAAAGGAATAGCCACGCCCACCGAAGGGCTTGCTTGCGTTCCCGCGTTCAACCCAAAATCGCCCAATAAATGCGTTCCTTTCAATTGTGCAGAAACATTACCTACGGCAACCGCCCATAACATCGTGATGATGAGAACTATGTTGAAATTAAATATTTTCATCTTTCAATTTTTATGTAAGAACTGAGATCACCTAAAATAAAACATACACCATAAACACATTTTAAAGCTAAAGGTTCTAAACTTCGTACCTTTACGACTTTGTTATCAAAAAAAATTACATATCCATAAAATATTTTTCACACTCATTTGTCAGCATTAATAAAGAGTAATTTTTAAAATGAAAAATATATGAAAACAAGAAAATGGTTTAGAATTGTCCCCGCGTTTTGGTGGATAGGTATCGTTGCCCTCTTTGGAGCAGTGGTAATGTGGTTGTGGAATTGGCTCATTCCGCCTATTTTCGGATTAGCAACAATCGGTTACCTGCAAGCGCTGGGGTTGCTCATTCTTGCTCGCATTTTGTTTGGCGGCTTCGGCGGCGGACGCAAGATGATGTTTGGGGGAATGATGCACGGAATGCATGGCCATGATAACCCTATCCGCGAAAAATGGATGAAAATGAGCCCAGAAGAACGAAAAGAGTTTGTCAACAAAAGACGCGAGCATATGCACGGCGGCCCATTTGGCAGACAAAATTTCTTTCGTGGCAGTGAGTTTGACACAGACAGCAATCCTGAAAAAGGTAATGAATAAGCCGGTTAAACAACAGGATGTAGAACAAGTTTTTACAGAATATCGTCCAAAGCTGAAAGCCTTTATTCGAAAGCGCGTTTCGAATAACGAGGATGCGGACGATATTCTGCAAGACGTTTTTTACCAGTTGGTAAAAACTGTCGATAACACAGTGGCAAGCCCTATCGAACAGGTATCGGCGTGGCTATACCGCGTCGCCCGCAACTTGATTATCAACAAAGGAATAAAGAAGCGAGAAGAAGAACTTCCCACATACCGCAACGATGAAAATGATGATGGTATTCTGAAAGACTTTTCGGAAATCCTGTTTGACAAGGATGCATCGCCTTCGCCCGAAACAGAATACCTGCGTTCGTTGGTTTGGACGGAATTAGAAAATGCCTTATCAGAACTGCCATCAGAACAACGCGAAATTTTCGAACTAACTGAACTAGATGGAATTCCTGTAAAAGATATATCCGAAACAACGGGAATTGCTGTCAATACTCTACTATCGCGCAAGCATTATGCCGTGTTGCACCTTCGCAAACGATTGGCAGGGTTGTATCAGGAAATTATTTATTCTTGATATTTTTTATTCAATATTAGACCGAACGATCGGTTTATATTATAACTACTACGATTTACAAACGTTTGAATATATCTCCCCTCATCGTAATTATTAAATTTTAGTTCCTGTAAAATATTTTCTGGGTTCAATTGTCAACATTAATAGAGAATGTTTTTACAAAAAAATAAAAATTAAAAATCATGAAATCAATTATCACACCCAAAGTTCTATTCACCAAGTTAATTGCAGGAATCAAACATGCCATCAATAATATAAACGAAGCCATTGACGTATTTATCTATTCATGTTTATTGGCCGGAGTTAAGTATTCTTTTGTACAAGAACAAACCAAATGTAACTTTTAAATCTTAAAAAGAAAAATCATCATGAAAATACTCAAAATCATATACATAGTAAAAATCATTTACCAGAAAATCGGACAATGGTATGATTACACATTCGACGCTTTATTCTGCCGGATATTCACCACGAACACCCACGACATATATCATAATCGGAGTGGACAATATACTTACCGGATGAACTTCAATGGAGTGATCGTCCGCATCGATTGATTTTTTATTTCAAAACCGACCGAACGGTCGGTTTATATTGAATAATCCATTGCAATAAGAATACTATTGAGGAAAACTTCAAACACTTTTTCCTGCCTCGTAGGCCTGTGCAACGGCAGGATTGTCTATTATGTCGCCTTTTGCCCAAGCATTAAGGCCAAAAATATGATCTGTGTCTATCAGGTTGGGCGTCATCCGCAAGAAATTTTTATAATCAGACAACGTCCCATCCACCGCATCGCGTTCCGGATCAGCACAAGTGGCAATAAGGTAAGCCTTGCCTTTAAGTTCTCTGTAACGTGGAACAGTACGATCTATCAGCGTCTTCAATTGACCGCTCATTGCGTAAAAATAAACGGGTGTACTGAAAACCAACACATCGGCATTTACCATCTTTTCAAGTATGTCGTTCATACTATCTTTTTGAATACATTTTCCCGTATCGATGCAGTTTCCACACCCCATGCAATAATTGATCTTTTCAGCGCGGAGAAAAATCTTCTCAACGCTATGTCCAGCTTCTTGTGCGCCAAGCATGAATTGATCGCATAAGTAGTCGGAATTACCGCCTTTACGAGGACTTGCCGATAGGATGATTACGTTTTTGCTCATTACTTTTTCTGTTTACTTGTTCTCAAATAATATTTTTGAAAGGTTTCTCCTGAATCCTTCGTTACCTTCTTTCAAGCGTTGGTCGTACATTTCATTGCCGTCTATACCCGCGATGTAACGAATTTGGTCTTTGTCGTCGGTTGCCGCTTCGTAAACAACATCTGCCACTAATTCGGCGGATGAGAGCTTCGACATATCAGACATCATGTAGTGAATAAAGTCTTTCGACAGTTGTTCGTATTCCTTCGGTAACGGCGCTTTATCGAGCGACCTGATGCCAAAATCGGTAAGGATAACGCCGGGTGCAATGGTTTTTACTTTTATCCCGTAAGGGAATAGTTCGTAATACAACGATTCGCTGAATCCTTCTAATGCCCATTTAGTGGCATTGTAAACCGAATCGAACGGAAATCCAACAATGCCCGCAAGCGAAGTGGTGGTGATAAAACGCCCGCCTCGTTTCTGTTTCAAATGTGGGATAAACTCCTTGGTCACGTAGATAACACCGAGAAGATTTGTATTTA
>JAVBPN010000281.1:0-6567 GCA_031549585.1 Bacteroidales bacterium | reverse complement strand
TATGATATAAAACAAAAAACAAAAAACAAAAAACGGGAAGTGTTCCTACCACTCCCCGTCGGAGAAAATTGTAAGTCAAGACAAATTTTAACCAACAATTTAATTGTGTAAAAATATGAAAATATTTATTCAGCAATTCTTTTATTTTATAATAAAATCGAAAATTATGAGAACAACAGTTTTATTAATCTTGTGCAATTTGTTAACGTTGCACGCGACTGTTTTTTCACAAAATAAAGTTACCATGAAAGGGGAAAATATCCCCTTGAAAAATGCATTAGTGCAGTTGGAACAGGAAGCGCAAGTGAAATTTGTATATCGTGACGAAACCATCAGCGATTACAAAGTAAGCTTTGACCTGAACAATTCGAGTATTGAAGAAACATTAAAAGTGTTATTGAAAGGTACCGGAAGCACTTATCGTTCGTTAGGGAACAACCTGATTGTAATATCTCCTGTTGACTTGTTGCAAGGAATTACAATTACGGGGATCATTATCGATCAAAGTGGGGAACCTTTACCCGGGGTGAATGTCATTTTGCAAGGCACTACCACAGGGACGGTTACCGATTACGAAGGAAAGTATACCATTACTGTACCAAATACCAATGCAGTACTCCAGTTTTCGTTTATCGGCTATAAAACGGAAACCATGGTGGTGGGCGACCAGCGCCGTATTGACCTTACGTTGAGCGACGATGCGACACAATTGGGAGAAGTGGTGGTAACGGCCTTGGGTATGAGTAAGGAGAAGAAAAAGCTGGGTTATTCGGTTCAGGAAGTAAAAGCCAAAGATGTTAATTTGGCTGCAAGTGTAAGTACTGTTAATGCCTTGCAGGGACGAGTAGCCGGTCTTCAGATCGACCAGGGTGCTGCTGGGCCGATGGGTGGTTCGAGAATACAGATTCGTGGTAGCTCAACATTGAATAAGAATAACCAGCCGATTTTTGTAATTGATGGTGTGATCATGGATAATGAAGTAGTGGCAAGCAATGATTTCAATAATGATTTGAAAAATCTGAATCCCGAAGACTATGAGTCCATCTCGGTTTTGAAGGGTTCGTCAGCGGCTGCTCTTTATGGTTCGCGCGCTATTAACGGGGTAATCCTGATCACCACCAAGAAAGGAACAAAGAGAGATGGATTGGGTGTCAATGTTTCACAATCCGTTGTTTTTTATGATCCGTATAAGGGACCTAAGTTACAGAATGAGTATGGCGGAGGATCTGTTGGAAACTTTTTTACTGATTGGCGTGACACGGGCGGGTATTCATCCTACGATCCATGGGTAACCAAAGTATTTCCGATTAATTCAGCCGGTGAGCCGTATATAGACTGGCAAAGAGGCCGTGAAGCAGAAAACTGGGGGCCAAAGTTTAACGGACAGCAGGTGCGTAACTACGACGGTACCTGGACTACATGGGAGGCCAAGCCTAATAACTTCCTGGATGCATTCCAGACAGGGCATAGTTTGAGAACCAATGTTGCCGTTGACGGGGGAGGCGAAAAAACAACTTTCCGCGTGTCTTATACCCATGAGGACAACAGGGGGGTGACTATGGAAAATAGCATGATTAAAAATGCGTTTAATGTCCGGGTAACTTATGATGTCAACAAATACTTGGGATTTGACGTAGGGATGGATAATACATACACCAAGAGTGTAAATCCGGAAAGAATCAGCTTTGGGCAACAATATTTGTGGATATATCCACGGAATTATGATACCAAATATTGGCATCGTCGCGAAAATTATATTGGTATATATGGTGGATTGCCACACCCTGAAAAGAATACAGACGAAAATAACAATGCACCCGGTTTGGGCGATATTTTTAGCTTGTACGAAAATAGAACCACCCAGGATGAAAATGCTTTGAGAGGACGATTAGCTATGAATATCAATGTAACTGATTGGATGAAGATCGTGCTTGAAGGCAATGTGAATAATCTTAATAAAAAGAAAGAAACTAAAGAATTAGGAACAGATGATTATTTTGTAGGAGGACGCTATTATATTTATCAAAGTCAAAAATTGGCTACCTTCTTTAAAGGTTTCCTGATGCTGAATAAGTCTATTGATAATTTTAATTTCAGCGGCTATGTGGGGGCCGAAACCAATTATGGGATACAAACCTACACATCTGCTGAAACTCAAGGGGGGTTGAGTGATCCAGGTCAATATTATATTAATAATTCCAAAAATCAAGCCTTGGCTAGAAGTGCAACTGATTATAAAAAGAAAATCAATTCTGTTTATGCCAGCCTTGATGTCGACTGGCGCAATCAACTTTTCCTGCAGTTAACTTGGCGTGGAGACTGGTCGTCAGCATTGCTCTATCCTGATGGATCCGGAACCCCGGCATATAATTACCCTTCGGCAAGCTTGGCTTGGGCGTTTACCGAAACTTTCCAATTGCCCGAATTTATCACTTTCGGTAAATTGAGAGCGAACATCGCAGCATTGGGTAGAGATACCGATCCGTATAAATTGAACCAGGGGTATTCATATACCGATAAGAAAGCTTATAATCCGATGACTGGTGCTGATATTTCCAAAGCTACATTTAGTAAAACCGATGACAAATATATGGCTTTATCCTTGGCTATCAAACCGGAGCGTAAGATCGCCGAAGAAATTGGTTTGGAAATGAGCTTTTTCGATAATCGTTTGGGATTTGATTTATCTTTATATCTGGATAATACTTATGATCAAATCATGCCTTTGCCTGTTCCTATTGAGTCTGGTAAGCAGGCAATATATAGCAATGCCGGGAGCATTCAAAACAGGGGTATAGAATTGATACTTAATTACACTCCCGTAAAAACAAATGATTTTAGATGGAGTGGTACTATAAATTTCAGCCGTAACCGCAATAAAATTACAAAATTGTCCGAAGGCCGGGAGGAATTTAGTTTGAGTGAAAGTATTCATACTATGAATTCATACGCTGTGGTGGGTAAATCTTACGGAATTATCCGTACCGACGCACACACCAAACCTTACCAGGCTTATGATGCCAGCTGGAATCCAATTGATCACCCCAACAATGGAATGCCGCTATTGTCATGGAGGGCTGATGCTCGTTGTGCATTCCCGGGTCGTAGCGGCACATGGATGGATGTGGGGGATACCAATCCCAAATTCCGTACCAGTATAGATAATGTTATTACATATAAAAACTGGAGTTTTCAATTCATGATTGATGCCAAAATAGGTGGCGATAATGTATTTTATTCCTATAGTTTTGGAACCCATACGGGATTATTACCCAATACTTTGGAAGGTCGTGATCCTGAGCACGGAGGTATTACATGGACCAGTGCGTGGACTGGCCAAACATATGATGATGGTATGTTACCCTACGGAGTATTTCCTGATAATTTCCAAGATGTGAAGTTGCCTAATGGGGCAGTAGCTCCGGTTGGCGGAATGACCTACGAACAGGCTTATCAGGCAGGTTTGGTAGAGCCCACTCATACGCCCCAGTATTTCTATCGTTATGGGTCATGGGGTACTGGTCCAACCGACTATTGGGTCTTCGAAAATACTTGGGTATCCCTTCGCCAGGTTTCTTTGAGTTATAATTTCCCGGCTTCTATATGCTCAGCATTGCGTATCAAGGGTTTGAATGTAGCCATTTATGGTCGCGACTTGTGTTATTTGTACAACAGCCTTCCCTACGATTTCAATCCTGTTTCTTTAAATAGCAATAGTACAGCTGCGATTGGAGAAGCTGGATTTTTGCCGATGATTCGTCAGTTTGGCGGTACTTTGCGTTTGAGTTTTTAATGGATAAAACCAAGTTTAAACTATATAAAATAAAGAAGATGAAAAATTTCACACATTCTTTTTTGATTGTAGGGTTGATAATGTATTTGACATCCTGTACCAAGGATTTTGCAGAGATTAATACCAACCCTCAGGTAATGACCGATCCTAAGCCAGAATACTTATTCACATATACTTGTGAAGCGATTCCTGATGGAACATCGGCTTGGTTATATGAAGATTTTGAACAATACATGCGTTGGGCTCAATTGGTTACAACCGAAAATTACGAGCCTAATTCTGCTGGGAATATCAGTTTGCATAGCAGGTATAATAGCTTATATACGGAGATTCTTCCGAACCTGCACGAAGTAAGGAGGCTGATCGAGACCTATACCAACCAGGATCAATATATGGTAATGTGGGCGGCTTCCTATGTGCTCGAAGTGTATTCTACGCTTCGTGTTACTGATGTGTTCGGTTCTATTCCATATACTGAAGCAATGCAATGGGGCAACGGAAAATACGATCCGGTTTATGATAATCAGTCTACTTTGTTTGATAAGTTTTATGAACAATTGACCGAAGCAAGCAGAATACTTCAAGATCAAGCTATTCCAGATAATCAGGCTTGGACATTAACATCTGATCTTTTTTATAGTGGGATTCGGACCAAATGGAGCCGATTGGCCAATTCATTGTTATTAAGGCTTGCTACCCGCTATGAAGGACAAAACAAGGATAAGACTATTGCCATATTTAAACAGGTGATGCAGGATCCTACCGGTATAATGACATCTATTGCCGATGAGTTTTTATTTTATAAGCCCACCGATTTTAATCCGGCAGGGGAAACCGATTATCGCAGTGCTAAATATGCTGCCCGCAATGTCGTTGATTTTATGAAGAAAACCGGCGATATACGGTTAGCTATGTACTATGACCCGAACGGCCTGAGTGGCGATTTTAGGGATACATTGGTTAAATATAATAAAGTGGGTGATTTGCCCGACTTTATCGATCTGAATGATCCTTTGGTGATGTATCAGGGAGGAGTAGTTAATTGGACTGATCCCGATTCAAAATGGATTAAATCTCCTTTGGATGTGAGTCCATGGACAAAGTATGCATTGGTTTCTCCCATTAACCGTAAATTTTTCAATGTTAAAAAAGATGGGGCTGACGATACCTTTACTGATGTATTTATGGGTTATGCCGAAGTTTGTTTCTACATTGCCGAATTTATTCAGAAAGGTTATAATTCGGGTTTTGATGCTAAAGGTTCGGCTGAAGACTGGTATAAAAAAGGTGTTGAAGCTTCTATTCGCAGCATGTATGCAGTTTCCCGGCGGGCTAATTCTTTTCCGGCTATGAGTGATGATGATCTTACGGCTGCAATTAATGCTTATCTGAACACTCCGGAGGTTAAATTTGATGGTACCAATGATATGGATAAAATCATGATTCAACAATATCTTAGTCTTTTCCGTTCAGGTAACGAAGTTTTTGCCTTCATTCGTCGTACCGGTTATCCGAAACAAAATTCAACCATATTGAAAAGTGATGTTTTGGATGGGAGTATTCCTCGTCGTCTTTGGACGCAGGAACCTACCGAGGAAATTAATAAGGACCATTGGAGGGAAGCCTACCAGCAACAGGGTTTTAGTGTAGAAAATATCAATAGCCTCACAAACTTGAGTTCTCAACGTTTGTGGTGGGATATTAATGCTCCTGACTACGGTAAAGGGCAATAATCATATTGAAAATATTTTGCGTCCGGATGAACATCATTTTCATCCGGACGTTTTTTTCATACCAACTTATTAATATTTTTATTGATGAGAAATAATGTTTTTGGGGTTTTATTGATTGTCATGACGTCTTGTTCTCCATACTCTCGGGAATTAAGAGAAGCATTGGAGAGTGCAGGCGATAATAGGCCTGCAATAGAAGCAGTACTCATTCATTATGCCAAGAATCCGGCAGATAGTCTCAAATTACGTGCTGCAGAGTTTTTGCTTGCTAATATGAAAGAGTGTTATACCTCTTATTGTCCTGTTTTCAAATCTTTTGACACTCCGCTTTTTAAGCGTATGGGGCAAATTAGTGCATTGCCTGATCCGTCAACTTCCATATACACCAATCATACCATCAAACAGAAGTTGATACAAGCTGTATGGGATTCATTAGTTATGACATATGGAAATCCACAGCAATTTTTGATCAGACGATCGGAAGATCTCAAAAATCTTTCATCTCAATATATTATCAATAATATAGATATGGCTTTTGAAGCTTGGAATAGTCCATGGTCCAGGCATCTTTCTTTTGATGATTTTTGCGAATGGGTGTTGCCTCATCGTTTTCAGGATGAGGTGTCCGAAGATTGGAGGACTCCTTTGGTAGCTAAGTATCATTGGCTTTCCGATTCATTGGCAGATCCAACAGATCCGGTAGAAGCTTGTACGATGATCAATAAAGATCTTATTAAATGGTTAAAATTCTACACATTGCTTTGGAAGTATCCGCGCGCATTATCCGCTTCCCAAATCTTTACCGGTACTTATGCCGGATGTCGAGATCAAGCCGGGGCAGCGTGTTATTCCATGCGGGCGCTTGGTATACCAGTGGCCCATGGTAATATTCCTCAATGGGCAAAGGGGGGAATGGGGCATGATTTTAGTGCGGTTCTCTCAAAAGAAGGAAAATTTATAGATTTTCATGGGGGCGATATGCTTCCTGGAAAGAATGAAGCGGGTTATGTGGCTCCTAAGATTTTCATACAGACCTATTCT
>JAVBPN010000121.1:0-22422 GCA_031549585.1 Bacteroidales bacterium | reverse complement strand
TTCTTCGATGCAGCCAAGCATACGCTTGGCTAAGGTGGCGGAAATGAGTTTTTTATTGGTCATGGGTACGTATCATAAAATGGTGGATTATTATAACGCATTTTATGTAACGAATTAAGTGACTTCTACAATTGCGAGGAGGAACGACGAAGCAATCTCACGATAATCAAAAGATTGCTTCGCTATCGCTCGCAATGACGAAACAATCCTGCCCATCATGTTTGCAATTATTTATTGGACTTTATAAACCTTAAAGAATAGGTTTCAGGAATTTGGGAATTTTTGGATTGAAATTAAAACGCCTGGAAAAGATGAGTAGAAAATAACTTGTGTTGAGGCTTAATGTGGCATCTTCTGGCTTGGCTGTGGCAACTTTGTTGATAGCAAGCGACATACACAAGACCCAATGCTCGGCGTTATAACCCATAGAAATGCATATAACTCTGAAAAATATCAACCAATCATTACTTGTTTGAATTCGTTAATGACCATTGCCGTTGCTCCCCAAATGATTTCATCATTAATTATATAACAAGGAGCTTGAAACGTTCCATATTCCTTGCTAGTGATAGTCGTCACGGAACGATTTTCTTCGTTAAATAACTCTTTTAATGAAACTTGCAAGATTCCGTCGACTTCTGAAGTTTGTAGAACAAAATTCGGAATGCAACCAATGCTACCGACAACAGGCAGTATTAAAAAATTGCTGGGTGGAATATAAAGTTGTGATAAGCTGCCTAATACTGTTACATCGTGACGCATGATGCCAACTTCTTCTTCGGCTTCGCGTAAAGCTGTGTCTATAAGGTTTGCATCTGTCTGCTCATGGCGACCTCCCGGAAAAGCTATTTGTCCGCTGTGGACTCCATCGTATGTTGTCCTTTTAATAAATGTGGTATAGATCTCTCCGTTTATCTCGTATAGCAATATCAACACGGCAGCTTTGCGGGCATGGGCTATTTGTTCGGGAGTTTCGATGCGAAGGCTCTCAATGCGGTTTTCAGGCGCCATTTCCAGATGTGCAGCACGTCCGGGCAATGGTTGATGCAAAAGAATGCCGATGTGATCAAACATAATTTTTTAAAAAATGCAAAGGTAAAACCGAAATTACAAAATATACATGTCTTAAAATCAAATTTTAAGACAATCAAAAAACCTTTGCTATAAAAACACAAGAGGGAAACATATAGCCTCCCTCTTGATAGATTTTATTCAAACAGGTTTTTATCCTTTTTTCTTATGATAGATGGGGACTTTCATGCCCATACAGAAGTTGACTTCACGAATATTGTCGGCAAACAACATACTGAATGCGTTGTATGAACCTACCCACAAGGGACCCAATTGTAATCCAAACCCTACGCTAAATGCCCTAAATTGGTCATACGTAAAAGGAAGAGAAAACCCGAATCCGGCCATTTCAATACGCGGAGTAACATTGATGCTGTTTACATAATGAGTTCCAACCTTGTTTTTTGTATTTTGACGTAAAGCAAAATAAGGATTTACACCCAGATAAAGCCATTTTTTAATACGCCAATCGGTTTGAATACTTATAGCTGTTGGTAATGCTACGCGATAATGCGTTTCTCCTGGCTCTATGTTAAAAGCATCGCGAAGAGCGCTAAAATCCGTTAAATCATCTTCAGGAAGGTCATCACCACTTGCTTGCATTTCAATTGATTGTGTCCAATCTGTTTCATATTTCATCGAACCGATGTCTAAAACAGAGAATCCTACACGGAAAAGATATTTGGATGGCTCATAACGATTCCATTTGGTTTGGTCGTCTGCATTGCGATAACTTTCATGATTGGGGCGGTATTCATACACTGCTCCGATATCAAAACCAACACCTAAGCCTCCGAACTTCCAATCGTCAAACATATTGCCAATATCAGTGAAATCATTAAATTCATCAAATCCTTTCGGCATGGCCATTTCTCCTTTGGCATCTATCCAAATATCACCAACTATTAGTTCGTCTATAGGTGTGGATGGGCTTCCTCCAATGCGGTAGTCGGCATGTTCAATGTAAATATACCCCGACGTAATCGGTTGCATTAGCTTTAAAGTCAATCCTCCTTTTAGGTAATGTGGTCCCAAGTCAATAATTTCACGGGCATACGTAAACCCTACATCAAGCCAAGCATTTGCCCGGAAAGCCAAGTTATCAATCGAATAGGAACTGCCAAGAAAATCCTCCAACGAGTTGTCAAATAATGTAAGCATATCAGGATCAATACCGTCTATATTGACCATAGTACGAAACCTTGAATGAAAACCTAAAGCTGATTTGGGCGATAATGTTACCATGAAATTCAATAATTGCATGTCAAATCCAACAAGGGCCCGATAGTTATCAATACCCGATATTGGTTTTTTGTAATCGTCAAAATTGTTTTCTATATCCCCGCTGGTAAACAAACCTTTCCCAACTCTATACAAATCGTTGCCAACATTGATATCCAGCCCGAATAAAGTCATATCAAATTTCATGCGTGTATCGGCAATAGAAGCCGGTTGCAAATAAATGCCGTTGATCCCCGCATGATTCCAATTGGCAAAAGGTAAAAATGGTTGTGCATTTGCGCCGGATAAAACTGATAAAAAGAGTATTAAAAAAGTAAAAGTTCTAATAATTGTGCGTCTCATTAAAATTTTGTATGATATTGATATTAAAAATTTTTGCGCCAAAAATAATGCTTTATTTTTCAAAAATATCTATCTTTACAGATTATTTACATTGTATGAAGACAGACCTAAAATACTTGCAACAAATGGCCGGTTATGACAATGACGCCATTAAAGAAATGATCGGACTTTTTTTGATCCAATTAAACGAAATGGGATTAGAATTTGATGCCCTCGTGTCCAATAAAAATTGGCATGAATTAAGCCGGTTGGCTCATAAAGCTAAATCTTCTGCGTTGGTTATGGGGATAGAATCTATGGCAGTCGAAATGAAAGAATTGGAACAATTAGCAAAAGAAGCTAAAGATACCGAATTGTATTCGGGATATATGATACGTTTCAACGAGACAAAAAAACAGGTCGAGGAAGAATTAAAAACATATTTAGAACAATAATGGGGATATCAGATATGCTAAAGATCAAGCAAGACGGAAATATCACCGAAATAAAGTTAGATAACGTTGAGAAATTGGATCTATGGATCAGCGAATCGCTTAGGGCACCGCTTCATGAATTATTTGAAAAGCCAAATGCAAAGGTGTTACTTGACTTAAGTGGAGTTATGTTTATTGACAGCTCCGGATTTGCATTGCTCTTATCGATTGCAAAATCGGCTGGAAAAAATAATGGGAGGTTTGTTATATACAATATTGGAGAGTCTGCTATGAATTATTTCAAGATATTGCAATTGGATAAGTTTTTTAAAATTGCTCCCGATAAAGAAGCGGCTATGCTTCTGACGGACTAACACTATTTTGTTTCCTTAAGCAGATATAACACAAATGTTATCAATAAATTGTTGATGGAAGGTTTTATGTATAGAAAAACCGCCATTGTTTGTTTTTCCATTCTTCGCCGGCGTAATCTATCCCAATGCGTGCCGCTTTTTGATATTCGGGAACAAATCCGTCATCTTCAATCCATATCCGTTCCGATATAGTAAGGTCTTCTCCATAAAATGCCTTATCTATATGCAATTTGCGGGTTAACCGCCCCGGCCCATATAATCCTTCAAGGCCACGGATAAGCGCAGCTTGTGGGTGTTCTGTTTGGCCGGTAACGACGTTGAGCAGCCAATACATGCCGTATATTAAATAAACGTAGACTTTTCCACCCTCATGGAATAAAACTTCTGTACGGGCTGTTCTGCCTTTACTCGCGTGGCAGGCCAGATCTTCACAACCGCGATATGCTTCTGTTTCAGTAATCCTGTAACGAAATTGCTGCCCTTCATATATGCAAACCAAAATTTTGCCAAGCAATTCGGGCGCAACTTCCAATACATCGCGGGTGTAAAATGAGTTATCTAACCTTTTTGCTATTGCCATCAAGATGTTTCTTTAATATCGGTACAACAATGTTCTGATTCCCAAACTAAAATACATCTGATGCTTCCTGTCGTTATTTGCAGATAGCAGGAACGAAGAAATCGTGGCCTCAGCTTGTATGTTCCATTTCGGAAAAAGCATTCTCGCCACTTTCAATTCTTGATATGATGTCGTGGTTTTGACCCCTTGAAACATCGTATTTCCATAGTCTTTAGTACGAGTAACATAGCTTTTATAAATATTAGCGCCATAGTTATTTGCTACGCCCAAAGAGTCAAGCCCTTGCACGGCATATGATAATTTGGCATGCACAGACCATTTGGGATTAACCTGCCAATGTGCAATCAACAGCCCTTCACCAAAGTTAGCGCCCATAGGATGAGCCAAAGCATCCACCAAATGTCCGTAATTTTGCAACGGATCGGCATGCGAATATGTAAAAGGCCTTGCTTGATTATATTCCGCCAGCAACATGATTGTTTTTCGGCGATCAATAAAGCTCCTTACGCCCACTTGAAAGGCATATTTGTTAGCCCACCACCCATTGCGGGCTTTAATTTCATCTAACTTAAATTCATCTAAAATGAACTGCCCGTATAGGAAGATATCGCGCCATATATTAAATTTCCCCCCAAATCCAATAATCACGTTGTCCGGAGAACCGATCGAGTATTCTACAGGGCGAAAGAAGATAACAGGATTGATGTAGTTGATGTCAAACGTCCGGTGGCTGATGGAATCCGTGGCATCCCAAACAATCACTTCAAATAGGTTTAAATTGATTTTAGGGGTTACGTTCCAACTCAATGTATGCATAGATGTGTATTTCGTATGCCGGACGCTGAATTGTTCATCTAAGCGGTAATCGCTCATGCGGGCTGTCATAAAAACATACTTGACATGCCAAAAATCAAGTATTAATTGTAAAAATGGATAACTATCCGCATTATCCGATAAATAAAGAGAACGATAACCGTCGCCAAAAAAATTACGGTCCTTTCCTGCCCTAAGCGTGACAAACTCTAAAGGTGTCCATGAAACGGTAAAATTTAGTGATTGATATAGATACCAATCGTTGCTTTTGGCTAAATATTTATCATAATGAGGGATCAGTCCGGTGCTGTCAATATATGCCTGTTGATAATCCATGAATTGCCGTTCGTAAGCAGTGTAGTTGAAATCAACAAATAAAGATTTTCGAAATGAAAACCCGGTATGTATTCCTGCTCCGTAACTTTGCCTGAACGAATTTCCAGCCGAGAGTTGCGCATGAATAATAGGGTGAATATAATACTGAAAACCTCTAGATAGATAAGTCGAATCATGAAATTCGGCAACATTCCATGGCTTTATAAGCGTATGAAAATTTGAAGCAGTGTCTGTTTGCCGCAAATATTGCCATTCTAGTTCTGGATGCAATCCAACCAACGATTGCGCAGCAATATTAAATTTGAAAACGGCAGCTAAGAGAATGATTAAAGCAATACGGACATACCCCATTTTCTTGCTTTCTGGTTTACAAGTCAAAAAAGTAACCGGGATATTTTCTTCAATCCGTGATTTGGCTTATTTTGGTGGTCTAATTCCTCCGGAACATGGTTATTTCCAACATTCCTGACAAGATGTTCCAAATAAAACGATAATAATGTGGCTATAGTCAGGATAATAACCATTAACCAGATAATTCCAACGTACTGCAATGCCAGCGCCAATAAGATGAAGCAGATATTGGCCACCACAATAATAAACGTAGCTTGTTTGTGCGTATAACCGATCTTGATCAAACAATGGTGTATATGATTTTTATCAGCCGAAAATGGCGATCTGCCCCGTAGAATACGGATTAGAAATACCCGCATGGTGTCGTATAGAGGAATAATAAGCACAGCAAATGAAACGGCCGGAGCTGCTTTGATTGCAAACGCAGAAGTAAATCCGATATTCTTTTCATTGAATACGATTACTTGTACGCACATTAATAGTCCTATCAGCAAAGATCCAGTATCTCCCATAAAGATCTTGTTCTTTTTCCCAAAAACGTTGTATCTCAGGAATGCAAACAAAGTACCAATTACTGTTGCCGATATAAGGCTATATTCAATATTACCGGAAACGAAAAACCATACTCCGAAAAAAATGGATGTGACAATGCCAATGGATGCTGCCAAACCATCAATACCGTCAATCAGATTGAAGCTATTAACAATGACGATGATCACAAACAACGTCAATAAAACACTGTACACTCCGGGTATATGATTTATACCCAAAAAACCGTGCAAGCTGGTGAAAGACATGGTATAATCGGCAACACTTGTATTGGGACGATCCAAATATCCCGGAACAATCATAATCAGCGCCGCTGCAATTTCTCCAAGTAATTTTTTTGACGGCGAAATAACCAATAAATCATCTTTGATCCCGATGAAAAAGACAATGATACACGCCACCAATATATATTGCAATGACGGCACCAAGCTGTAATCAATGAACGAACCGGCTGTTACTGTAATTCCCGCAAATATAGCTACACCACCCAATGTGGGAATCTGATGTATGTGGCTTTTCCTCCTACTTGGCTCATCAAAAAGTTTTCTTGCCCGCGCAACAGCAACAATAGACGGAATAGAGACATAGGTGATCACGAATGACACCAATATTGTCAGTAAGAGCATTATTTCGGGAGAGATCGTCATTGAAGATTACGCCTTAACCGAGAATTTAACCCAATCTATTTCTAATTTTACGTTATTAGGTAACGAATTGATATTGACACCTGCATCTATACCTGAGCTGAACCCGATATACATCGGTTCTGCAGGGATACCTTGCGAAGCAGTTTTGAATACTTCCCCGTTAATTGACCAAGTCAATTGTTTAGGTGTCCATTCCAAAGTAAAAATATAACTTTTACCGGCAAAAGCTCCAGATATTGCTTCATGATCTTTATGAACGCCATTAGCTTTTGTCATGTCTCCCCAGATGTGGCCTAAGAAAAACTTACCTCCTGTATATTTGAATATGTTAACTTGTGGCAACATTCCTTCTCCGCCCAACCAAAAAGAGTGCGATACATTACCTTTGGGAACTTTAATTTTTGCCTCTATTTTGCCATATTGATGCCGGAATGCATTTTTAGTGTTGATCGCTCCCGAAGTATACGGAAATTCATATGCAGCAAAGCCAAACGGCGGTGTCCACATTTTTCCTTGCGTCTTTTCGCGGCGTGTTTCTATGGAAAGAATAGAATGGACAACCGAAATATTTTTCCCATTGGTCAAATAATGTTGTTCTCCAAGCGACAATCCATCACTTACTATTTTATTACCCCACTGCGAACCGCTTTCCCATTTTTGTGTATCCAATTGGTTTGCAAAATCATCTTCAAACACAATGTCCCACGATTTGACAGGTATAAATCGGGCTTCCTTGGCCTTATTTTTAAAATACCAAATCAATTGGGGTGACTTTTTTAGTGCAGCAAACTCCTTTTTAGGAGCACTAATCTCCGCTTTATCGATTTCGGGATTATTTTCTTTCTCTTCAAATTCTGACGAATTCAAATATTTGTTCAGGTATTCAAACCGGTTCAACTCTTCAGATTGAGAGCATTCCACAAATTTCTGGTAATCATTGCATAAAGCATTGTATTTTTTCTCAATCTTTTCTGTCTTAGGGAAAAATCCCAATTTTAATTTTAATCCAAGCAAACTCATACTAATAAGTTATTGTAGGTTTCAAAACTGCAAAAATAATGATAAAAGCAGATAATCATACGTTTTTATTTTAATACAGCGTAAATTTTTATATTAAAAAGATTATCAGCATCTTGTAAAAATCAATTAATCATAATATCTCATACTCCAAACGCTTTGCCCATAAGCTCATTTATCTTACTATCAAATGAATAAACATTATACGTTCAATACATTTTGTAAAAGATAAACACTCTACTCTACCATTGATAATTCCATATTGATGAAGAATAATTTCATCCTCTGCAATTTTTAACGAAAAAAAAGGCGAAATGTTTCATTTTGTGTCGTGGTTTTTTCAAAAATTGCAGGAAGTGGAATATATTAATCCCTGACTTCTGTATCAGGACTTATTTTCGAAGGATCAACATGCATGATTGCACGTAAATTAGTTATTAACAAGTGATGTTAATTTTGTAAATCCAACAACACTACATTTTCCACATGATGCGTTTGCGGAAACATATCTACTGGTTGTACTGCTTTTATGACATAATGTTCTTGTAATAGTGATAAATCTCTTGCTTGCGAGGACGGATTACAACTCACATAAACCATACGTTTGGGTTTCGCATACAACAATGCATCTATCACTTTTGGATGTACGCCTGCACGTGGCGGGTCAAGAATTACCACATCCGGCAATCCGTTCCGGTTCATAAATTCAGCAGTGAAAACATCTTTCATGTCGCCCGCATAAAAACAGGTGTTCGTGATGCTATTGATTTCCGAATTCTCTTTGGCATCTTCAATGGCTTCCTTCACATATTCTATTCCGATTACTTTTGCGGCATTTGCAGCAATAAAATTTGCAATAGTTCCAGTGCCGGTAAATAGGTCATAAACAACCTCTTTCCCGGTTAGCCCGGAAAAATCGCGAACCACCTTGTATAATTTGAGCGCTTGCGCCGAATTGGTCTGATAAAACGACTTAGGGCCGACTTTAAACCGGAGATTTTCCATTGCTTCCATGATGTATGGCGTACCGCGATGTAGCAAGACATCAAGATCGGCAAAGCTGTCGTTGGGCTTAGGGTTAATCACATACATGAGTGAGGTGATTTCCGGAAATTTTTCCCAAACAAAATCCAATATTTTTTCCCGATACTCTGTATGATCTTCATAAAAAGAAAGGATCACCATAATTTCTCCATTTGAAGAAATTCGAATGACCAATGTCCTCAACAATCCCTCGTGTGTACGAAGATTGAAAAAAGGAATGTTTTCTTGTTGTGCAAAATCGCGAATGGCAATGCGAATAGCATTGGAAGGATCCGGTTGTAGAAAACACTTGTCGATATCTAATACTTTGTCAAAAAAACCGGGAATATGAAATCCTAAAGCATTCCGATTTTCGACTTCCCCACCGGACTGTATTTCTTCATCCGTCAGCCAGCGGTTCGATGAGAATGTAAATTCCAGCTTGTTCCGGTAAAAATATAATGCGTCTGCCGCTAAAATAGGAGATATTTCCGGAATATTTAGCCTGCCGATACGAACCATACAATCAGATACATTTTTTTGCTTGTGCAAAAGCTGTTGTTCGTAGGAAAAATCTTGCCACTTGCATCCGCCGCAAACACCAAAATGTGAACATACCGGATTTATGCGCCATTGAGAGTAATGATGATATTTCACCGGAATGGCTTCTACGTATTTTTTCCGTTTCTTAGTAACGCAAACATCAACGATGTCACCCGGCACAGCGTGCGGAACAAAGACAACCATATCGCCGGACTTACCCACAGCCTTGCCATCATCGGCAATATCTACTATGGTTACATTTTCGATACAAACACGAGGGCTATTTTTTTTCGACATGAATGTGGTCTTCTTGTTTTGGAACCATCACCCGCAATCCGTGATGTACGATTTCTATTTTTAGCTTTTTACCCATTTGATATGGTTCGCCATCTAAATGCACATCCCCCTTACGTTTTCTCTTAATTGTGATCTTTTTCCCTCTACGGCTATAATAATACTGGCTTTTATGTATGTTTTTCCGAAGTAACTTCACGGCAAGCCCTCCGGCTAAAATCTTAGGAAATGGGCGGACAATGCAAACATCCAATTCTCCATCCGTAATATCGGCAGTTGGCGATATGTAAGCATTATTGCCATATTGTCCCGAATTGGCAATGGTAACCACTATAGCCCTTGTTTTGATCTCCTCGCCGTCAACTTTGATTTTGTATTTTTTCGAACGATAAGAAAGAAATTCCTTAAGAATCAACGATACGTAGGTCGCAAAGCCACGCTTTTTGCTGGAAGCAAAGACATTACCGATATGTGCATCAAAACCAGTACCGAATGTACAAAAGAAAGGTTGTTCATTGACCATCCCATAATCGATCTGGATGATTTCAGCACGATTAAGCAATTCTAACGACTTGGACAGGTTCATTGGAATATGCAGGTGACGAGCTAATCCATTGCCTGAACCACAAGGAACAATGCCCATTGCAGCAGGGCTATCTCGCAAAGCCATCGCAACCTCATTGACTGTACCATCGCCTCCCACAGCGATAATGTACGTAATACCTGCTTCAATCTGTTGTTTAGCTATCTCAAAAGCATGTCCGGCCCTTTCCGTGAAAATAATAGTAACATCATAACGGTCATTGTCGATTACCTTTTGTATGGTATCTGGCCATGCACTTTTATCACGAGTCCCGGATATGGGATTGATAATGAAGACGATCTCTTCTTTATGGGGGGTTATCATATTTTTACAAAAGGGCACACAAAAATAATGCTGAATTTTGAAAAATTACAAAATTCAGCATTAATGCGTATTTTATATGATACAAATTATCCTCCAGTGGCACTGAATCCACCAAATTGTGCTTTTTTCGGATTCACACACATAACAGGGATATGAGCGCTGTTGGAAATAATATCATCTTCAGATGTACCCAAAACAAAATCGGCAATGGAAATGCCTTTGGTTGTTGTAATCAAAATCAGATCGGCATTGATGTCTTCTGAGAATTGTAGCATTTCTTTGGCAAAAGACTCAGTTCCTTTAGCGATTGTTACATCGTATTCAATATCCTTAGATTTCAAGAATTTTTCAGTAAATACCAAATTGGTTTTTACGCCTTGTTCTATTTTCTTGTCTTTAGATATTTCTGTTCTGAAAATGCATACTTTGGCCTTAAACAATTTTGCAGCATAATAAACCCAACCTATTTTCTCGCGGTTTTCTTTTTTGAAATCAATAGGAAATGCTATCCGTTCTATTTGTTGAGAAGGGTGTCCCTGAACAACAGTAATTGGCACCTTAGAAGATACAATCACCTTTAATGCCCAGCTTCCCATAAGTTTTTGCATCCCTTTTGCTCCATGCGTGCCCATAAATACTAACCCGGCATCGAGTTCGTCAACAGTTTCGCCAATAGTTGAAAAAATAGAACCTTCTCTGACAATCCCGGATGCAGGAATGCCAAATTCTTCTGAAACTTTAATCGCTTCAGCTTCCACTTGAGCGGTAGCTTCCGCAATATCTGCAGATTTTTTTACAATATGCAATAAGATCATGCTTGCATTGGACGCTTTAGCAAACTTTGCAGCATATTCAATCGCATATTGCGCAACGACAGTAAAGTCTGTCGGGATAAGAACCGGTTTGGACTGATTTTCCATAGAAATTGTGCTTTATATATTAGTATTGGAAAATAAAAAATATCTTTGAACAATTTTTTACACGACCATCTTTGAAAACGATTTTCTACAAAGGTATAGTTTTTTTTCTTTCGTTCATAAATATTTTAAATATTTATGCAAGCAAAGTCACCTTAAATAAAACGGATACAACGATCTCTTGTGACCTTTGGGTAGCTTATACCGATGTTCAATCTAAGAAATTGTGGAACAAAGACAGCCTGATGTTGGTTTTTGAGCATGTCAACGATGCAAGTAATTCTTTTGAATATGCTTTTAAGATAGACGGGATTGATAATGATTGGTCGAAATGGTCACATCTGCATTACAAAAAATACCTTCTTTTGCCGGGAGATTACACAGTTCATGTAAAAATCAGAAATACATATGACATGTCGGAATCGCAAGCTGGAATATTTTCAGTACATGTCGGTTCAAAGAACACGCTAAAAATAATCATTGGAAGTGCTTTTATTTTACTAGGTCTTTTTATCATTATTTGCCTTATGCGGCAAAGAAAGCAAAAAAGAAAAATCCAAATAGATTCAGAAAACAAGTATCAGATACAAAAATTTGATTTGGTTACGGTATTGTTTGCAGATATTGAGGGTTTCTCAAAGATAACTGATCAAATGAATCCTGATGAATTGATGCAGGATTTAAATCAATTCTTTCTTTATTTTGACACCATTGTGGATCGTTACAACATAGAGAAAATCAAGACTATGGGTGATGCGTACATGTGTGCCGGAGGTATTCCTCAACCGAACAAAACCAATCCTGTAGATATTGTTCTTGCAGCTTTGGAAGTGCAGGAGTACTTAAAAGTCAAACGCGCTCAAAAACCGGATATCTGGTCTGTAAGAATCGGGATACATACCGGACAAGTGATTGCGGGCATGCTGGGAAGCAAAAAAGTATCATATGACATCTGGGGACATACGGTAAATGTAGCTAGTAGATTGGAGTCGGCTTGCAAAGCAGGGAAAATCAATATTTCGGGTACTACTTACGAATTGGTTAAAGAGTTTTTCGATTGCGAATATTACGGAAAGCTTCCTGATGGCAACGGAAATGAGAGCCTGATGTATTATGTAAACGGATGCAAGCCTGAATATAAGAACTACAACAAAATATATGAGAAAATCGCAAAAAGCTGAGCCCGCTTTATAGTTTTTAAATTAATACTTTGCTGGCTATAGCTCATATTCTAAGGGCAACATGTCTCCTGCCCGTTGTGCTCCCATGCTGCCTTTGTACAATACTTTATCAATAGCATCGATATTGCCGTATAGGTCAACCGAAAAAGAATTGATGAGGAAAGAGATTTCAGACTGTTTTCTTTTATTATATACTACATCAATTATTCCATACATATACCCATGAACACTTCTTGGCGATATGGCTAAATCTGTATTTGGCCTGATCTGTACCAGCTTTTGTGAAAGCGTATCTTTTATAGCAAAATAAACGTCCGGGTCAATCCGCGACCTACCGTTAAAAACCCTATAATTTGCCGAATCTAATGTATGGTTGACAAAATTCTTAAAAAAATAAGCTGAGGATGTTTTATAAACATTGTCCCTGCGGTCTTTTATCCTCTTTCTATTGGAGGAGATATCGGTAAATGCTGAAACTCCGGCAAAATATGTTTGTTGTATGTCTTCACTATTTAATGTTTCGGTGTGATATTTTATTCGAAAATCCACCAATGTAAATAATACCTCATAGCCTAAATAACTATTACGAATAATGATTGGCTTGTTGGACGATGCAACGAGGGTTTTCGAATCCGCACGATAAATGAGGCGAATATCGTCTTCATTCAGGATTTTGCAAGATTTGCCACTGATTGTTTGCCCTAAAAATTGTTCCCGGAAAGCTTTCATCTTTTTCTCGCGTGAAATCTGATCGGCTTCAATAACCACTGCCGTCAAACTATTCGCCATTTCTTCCAAATAAAATTTATCAGAAAGCTTTTCAAAAGGGTTTAAGACGACTACCGGTTGATACGATATATGATGTAGTATTAATTTTGTGTTAATTCTTTTTCCTACAACCAAATTAAATTCTCCGCGAGCATTGGTAATTGTATGAATTGATGTGCCGTCAAGGTAAACAAATACTTCGGGAATAGGCTGCTTAGTCTTTGCATCATATATAGTTCCGGTCAATGTTTGTGCCCCAATGCCCAAAAATGGCAGGAGCATAACAATAATGATAAAAATTTTGTTCATAGCAATCCATTTAAAATGTGTCGAAAACAAATTCTACATCAGAAAAGATTACAAAATATAGCTAACCACTTTTCTGTTGATTAATTTTATTCACAGTCAAAATATAGCATAAACATGTGGCATCGGTAAGATCCAGCCTGCTTTAAGTTCCACAAAATTCATGCAAAATTTGAATATATCATTGATTAATATGATCAAAATGGATCGAGAAAATTTACTTTTTTTATAATCCGATCAAACTTTTTTGCCGTTCGATTGTTTACCAATGAACGCTGAATATTTCATAAATAGTTAAAAAATGACAGATTCTGAATTTAATAGTCAATTAGTTCATCTAGAAGAAAAATTGAATCGTTTTGCGCTCCGATTGACTACGAATAAAGATGACGCAAAAGACCTATTGCAAGACACTTTTTTAAAGGCGCTTGCATACCGTAATCAATTTGAAGAGTCGACCAACCTGAAAGCATGGACTTACACAATTATGAAAAATACGTTCATTAACAATTATCGTAAGAATAGTAGGCAAAATACTACTTTCGATAATACGAAAGACTTATTTTTCTTGAGTACGAATAGAGATAATATTAATGTCGAACCCGATTCGGCATATCAAGAGAAAGAAATCAATGGTGTAATTGAACAGTTGAGCGAAGAATTCAGGGTGCCATTTAGGATGCATACCGATGGTTATAAATATAAAGAAATTGCCAATATTTTGGGCCTCAAGATCGGAACGGTAAAAAGCCGGATATTTTTTAGCCGTAAAAAGTTGACGGAAACATTGCAGGAATACAATTAAATTGACATTTAAGTCGTCAATTTTTTGGAAGGTTGGTTTATTGATTCACCAAACAGGTCTTTACGACCTGTTTGGTGTTTTTATGGGCAACATTTTACCTTAAATGTGAGATAATATGCTGTATATAAATTCAATAAATCCTGTTTCCAATCATCCAAATGACCGAATTTTCCTTCTTCAAAATCATGATAAGCTTGCATGATCTCTTCCCGTGTGTTCATAACAAAAGGACCCACGGCGGCAATCGGCTCATTGAGCGGTTGACCACTCAAAAGCAATAGAATGGAGTCTTCCATGGCATGCAGGGCAATATTTTCTCCATTGTTTGCAAACAAGACAAAATGATTAGCCGGCGCAAGTTTTTCATCATTTATATTCACCAAGCCTTTTACGACCAATATTCCGGTATTGTATTCCGAAGGCAAAGAAATTTTTACTTTCCCGTTTTTCTTCAACTTAATGCTATACATTTCTATCGGAGAAAAAGTGGAAACAATACCTTTGATACCTTTGTAAGCGCCTGCAATCACTTCAATATTTCCCTTCCCATTGGATAGTTGGTATTGAGGGATTTGTCCGTGAACAAGAGCTTGATATTTGGGCGGCGTCATTTTATCTTTTTTAGGCAAATTGACCCAAATATGTGCCATTTGAAACTCACCGCCTCGTTTGTTAAACGTTTCTTCGTGATATTCTCTGTGCAATACACCTCCTCCGGCGGTCATCCATTGTATATCACCCTCGCCAATTACACCACCATTGCCAGCGCTATCGTAATGTGCAATTCTTCCATGATATAACACTGTGACTGTTTCAATACCTCGGTGTGGATGCACCCCAACGCCTTGCGGAATTTCGCTTGGCGGGAAAGTCATTTTGGCATTATAATCCAACAAGAAAAATGGGCTCATCCGTTGCATATCCATTCCCGCTGGGAAAAAATTATGTACTTTAAAACCATTACCGACCCAACGAATGGGAGATGGCGCAAATATCTGTTCTATATCTTTTGTTTTCATGTGTTTATATTTTGTTTTGCCTCTGTCAGGGCCTGCGACTTCTGACCGGGCATACACTACTCCCTGACAGTGGCCATTAGGCCCTGTCAGCAGAGGTTTTATATAATTATTACCTTCGGCGAGCCCCACAGGAGCTCGCGGTTGGTGTGTTGACAAACTCATGGAAATTTCATTTATAAGGGGTAGATTTATCACAAATAGAGTAGTTTTATCAAAATTAATAACGAATGTTCACACTTATTTCAATGTCCTTGTGAATATTTATATTGTTTGTATCAATCATCTTTTTTAAATTCTTCATTTACGCGAGGAACGTCCGGCAATTGTTCATCCAGTGACCTGCGAAAACGGACACATCCTTCCATAAATTGTGGCCAATCGGGGACTGCTGGGTTAACCGATCCTTTTTCAGGAAGTAAATTCCACAATTGTGGATGATACCAACACAAAGCATGTTCACTGCTATCACGATGTTCACGGATTCCTTGGCGTAGTTTTTTAACTTCCTTGATGAGCTCATCACAACTCATACTATAAAGGTCTTCATCCATCGTCATTTTAATTTTTCTGAATTTTTAAAAGCGTTCAATTATCGTATGCCCATTAATACCACCCAATCCAATTAATATCGGGTCAGCCTTATTAATGCAACATTTAAATAATGACGATTGTTCAATTGCCCATCAAGACATAAAATGCCGCTATGTCGAATGGAAAAGTCAAGCAGCTAAACGGAATAGATGATTGTTGTAAATAAAATTATTTTGTCTTGATGCGGTCAAAACCTTTTCCGTATACACCCATTACATTTCCCATTGATATGAATGCTTCGGGATCGACTTCTTTAACGATCCGGAATACATCGGATACTTCGTATTTCCTAACAATCAGGAGAATCATTTTCGTGGGTTTCCGGGTATACCATCCTTGAGCATCCACCAGAGTAATGCCGCGTTTCACATTAGCAAAAAGTTGTGTTGCCACTTCTTCATATTTTTCTGAAAAGATGAAAAGCTGATACGATTGTTTAGAGCCTGCCAATACAAAGTCGATTACATAAGCAGCAATAACCATAACACAATAGCCGTAAATCATACGTTCTAAGGAGTGAAAAACAAAGAATGACGATGAAATGACAAACACATCTACAAACATGGTAACACGTCCCGGGCTGATATTCCTTTGACTGGTGATCATCATGGCAATTAGATCTGTACCACCGGCACTACCGCCTTGTGTGAAGACTATGCCTGTTCCGATACCTGAAAGCATGGCACCAATAACAGTTGCCAGGAATGTATCACTAACCAACGGCTGAGGAAAGATTTGCTGAAATAAGGATAAAAGAAATGAGAAAACAACTACTCCGTAAACCGATCGAAGCCCAAATTTTACATCGATCACACGCATGGAAACAACGATTAATACAGCGTTTACTAGTAAATATGTGACTCCGGCGGGAAAACCCGTGGCAAAATAAACAATCGCTGCAATACCACTCACACCACCGCCTGTAACATTGCTGGGAATCAGAAATGCACCCCAACCAAATGTTGTACAAATAAGCCCGAATGTGATGATTATATGTGACTTCAAGACAGTTTTGATCTTTTTCTTTTCCATAAAAATTTCGTTGTAAAAGGACAATTTATTGTCCGATCAATTTCAAAGCTTCGCTGGCTGTAATGATTTTTCCTTCGGAAATTCCGACAATAAATGCATCGGGAAAATCAACTTTTATTTTTCGTAGTGCTTGTTGTGCGTCAATGTATTCGTTGGTACGATTGACGACATATTTAAATAAATTTTGTGTGTGCTGTATTCTTTCTACACCCTGATATTTCTTGAAATTACTTGGAGTAGGATCAATTGATTTTGATGATGTCCCAATTTGTATACAAAACTCCGTTTTGGGAGATTGGGTTGGCGTAGAGGCATTTTTTTCGGGCTTAAGCGATGCCGCCGAATCCGTATGGTTTGTTTCGTTTTGATTGGCCGCAACTGTGCTTGGTTTTGTTGTGGAAACAGGTTTAAAGGCGCTACGTTCTTCAACTTGTTCCTTATATTTACAAAAAGCTTTGAAAATAGATTCTGCCAATTGATTTTTTCCCGCATCAGAGCTCATATACTTTTCTTCGGCCAGATTAGATATAAAACCAACTTCGACCAATGCACTTGGCATGGTTGTTCGCCAAAGCACCAAAAATCCGGCCTGTTTGACACCCCTATTTGTCCTTTGTGCTGTTGTCGTGAAATGTTCTTGTACCTCTGCAGCAAAGTTAAGGCTTTGGTTCAGATATGCATTTTGTAACATAGAAAAGAAAATATACGATTCAGGAGATTTAGGGTCAAAATCTTCATAGCGGGTACTGTAATCATCTTCGATCAGGATCACAGAATTCTCACGTTTGGCAACTTCCATGTTTTCAGCAGTTTTGCTAGGCCCCATTACAAAAGTTTCCGCGCCATAAGGCCTTTTACTTGGATTGGCATTGGCATGGATCGAAATAAATAGGTCTGCTTTGGCCTTATTAGCAATATCTCCGCGCTTGTCCAAATCAACAAATACATCTGTCTTGCGGGTATAAACCACTTCTACATTTGGATATTCTCCTTGTATCAGTTTTCCAAGCCTCAGTGCAATGTCCAATACAATATCTTTTTCTTTGGAAGTAGCGCCTACAGCACCGGGGTCACGGCCTCCGTGGCCGGCATCGATCACCACCCGATGCAATCCGGCAACAGGATCATTCTGTCCGTAAGTATACTCGCAAAAAGAAATCGAAATGCAAGCAATTAACAGAAACCGGACCAATTGAACGGCATTTCTTCCCAATGGACAAAATTTCATAAACCCGTCTTTATTTCGAAAATAGGAAATAACGGATTGTGAAATAAACCGGTAAGAAAAAATGCGATCCAACAAATTATATTTAAATAATTGAATATATCTATGTCCTGTTTTTATGTTTCTGCCCATATCAACTATGGATTTGTATCCGAGAGTGCAAATCTTTTATATTTCATTCCTGCCTATGTAAACAATTAATTCGAACGAAAATCAAAATGCCTTTATTTATTTCCTCTTATTCTTTGCTACCTTTGCAGGATTAATTCAAAATAAAAAACAGCAGCAAAAATAGTATATAAACTTGTTTTTGAAGCCATTTTTATATCTTTTTGTGCCGGTCATTTTGGTATGTACCGGTAATGCTTTGGCACAAGACGTAACTATAGCCAATCATCCGCAGATTCCTGCCGATTCGGTTGCGCATGCTTCTGATACGGCTGTTGTCGATACTTCGCAAATTCATGCTTCTGATACGATCGCTTCTCCCCAGAAGGAACCTCCTTTTAAGAGTAGAGTCAAATATAAAGCTACCGATTCTATAACATTTGACCTGGTTACTAAAGAAGCCTTCCTATACAAGGAAACTCAAGTCAATTATGAAGATATCGAAATCACGGCATATGAAACGCGATTTGACATGGATACCAAGGTGGTGCATGTCTATGAGGGAAAAGATAGTATAGGGAATCCCACAGGTGTGCCTCATTACAAAGAGGGAGGCACTATTTTCGATGCCGTGGAGTTTTCTTACAACTTCGGCACTTCGAAAGGTGTCATACAGCAAGTCAAGATGCAGCAGGGAGAGGGATATATGCATGCGGAGAAGTCAAAACGTTATCCGGACGGACATGTTGATATGGCCGGAGGAAAATATACTACGTGTGATGCCAATCATCCGCACTTTTACCTTGCATTGAGCAAAGCCAAAATGATGCCCGGCGATAAAGTTGTTTTTGGATTATCCCACATGGTGCTTGAAGATGTGCCTTTGCCGTTGTTTATTCCGTTTGGGTTTTTCCCGTATACCAACAAAAAATCTGTTTCAGGTATCATTCCACCAACCATTGGGATGGAAATCAGCCGTGGTATGAATGCTACCAATGGCGGATACTATTTTGCTTTCAACGATCATGTCGATGCAACACTGACCGGCGACATATATTCGACCGGCACATGGGGCTTGGGATTGACTTCCCGGTATATGACCCGCTATAAATATAATGGAAACGTAAATATGCGGTATTATGTGAATGTGTCCGGAGAAAAAGGCCTGGATCAAACCCGTTCGAAAGAATATTCAATACGGTGGACGCACACCCAAGACGCAAAAGCTCACCCCAACAGAAATTTTTCAGCAAGTGTCAATTATAGTACCACGTCATTCGATAAACAGTTCAACTATACCAGCCCTCAAAATTTATATACCAATACAAAAAACTCAAGTATTTCGTATCGGCAGGGTTGGCCCAATTCTCCTTTCCGGTTGACTGCCAACATGAACCATACTCAGAATTCAAACGACCAAATTATTTCTATTATATTTCCAACAGCTTCTTTTTCAATGGACATGATCTATCCTTTCAGAAAAAAAGAACAGATTGGTAAACGTAAATGGTATGAAGATGTTGGAATTACGTATAATGCAGAGTTGAAAAACACATTACAAGGAAAAGAGGGTGATCTTTTTTCTGAAAAAAACTTGAAAAAGATGCAAAATGGTTTCCAACATAGCATTCCGCTTTCCGTCAATTTCAAAGTTTTGAAGTTCTTTAATATTACTCCTTCATTGAATTATAGAGGGATGTTATACACCAGCTATATTGACAAGCATTATGATAAAGATTCCGTCAGCGTCAGTGGCCAAAGGGGAGTGGTAGTAACAGATACCATTCATAAAGTAACTTATGCGCACTCGTTTGCTCCGACCCTTTCAATAGGAGCTACACCAAAATTTTACCTGACATCAACCTCCAACAATCCTAATGCGCGTATACAAGCTGTTCGTACAGTTATATCCCCTGAGGCAAGAGTATCTTATGTTCCTAATATGGATGGAATTTCGCCAAATTACTATAAAACATATGCCGATTCGACCGACCGCGAATATACGTATTCGATGTATGAAGGGTCGGTTTACGGAACGCCTTCCGTACAAGGCCAAAGTGGAAACCTTTCCGTTGGTATCAATGGTAGTGTGGAGATGAAAGTTCGTTCAACCGATTCAACCGGTACAACCAATAAGATTAAAATCATTGATCGATATGATATCAGCAGCAACTATAACATCTTTGCGGATTCGATGCGTTGGCAACCAATCAATATGTCAGCAAGTACTACCATTTTGGGAACAAATTTCAAATTAGGTGCCACTGTCGACCCTTATGACATTAATTTGAAAGGTACCCGTTATAATAAGTATAATCTCAGGTTGACCAGGGTATATTTTGACACCGGGCTATCGTTTCCTATGAACAAGAATAATAAGAAAGACGAAAATAAGAATAAGTTAAACGATGGGTATGATTATTTTGATGTCCCTTGGAATGTATCTTTAACATATCATGTTGAATACAATAAACCCGCATTTGAAGGAAAAGTGACACAAACGCTATCCATGTCGGGAAGTGTTACACTAACAAAAAAATGGAACGTTGGCATATCTTCCGGATACGACTTTGAAGCAAAGCAAATAGCATATACCAACTTCAACATAACACGCGATTTACACTGCTGGACTATGAGCCTTAGCTTTTCTCCGTTTGGACAATACAAGTTTTTTACATTCCTCATCAACGTTAAGTCGGCCATGCTTCGCGATTTGAAATATGAAAAGCGCAAAGATGCAAGGGATTACACACAATGGTAAATTATCATTCACATTTGAAAAAAAGCATCAATATCATCACCATGGGGTGTTCCAAAAATCTGGTAGATTCGGAACATCTTATGCGGCAATTGTATGATGCCGGGTTTAAAGTAGTGCATGATGCCGGTCTTAACGAAGCCCCAATTGTAGTGGTAAATACCTGTGGATTTATTCACGATGCACGGCAGGAATCAATAGATATGATCTTGCAATGCGTTGAAGCGAAGAATAACGGGATAATCGAACATTTGTTTGTAATAGGATGTTTGTCAGAACTCTACCAAAAGGAATTGGAAAAAGAAATACCGGAAGTTGACAAGTATTTTGGAGCACGCAATCTGGAAGAAATTATTCGCTCATTATCGGGTCAATACAACAGCAATCTGAGTGCAGAACGACTGATCACCACACCCAAGCACTATGCATACTTAAAAATTGGCGAAGGATGTAACCGGACATGTGCATTTTGTTCTATTCCCCGTATACGTGGTGCGCATATCTCCGTCCCGATAGAACAGTTGGTAAAGGAAGCCCGGTTTTTAGCCGGACAAGGGGTTAAAGAACTATTGGTTATTTCGCAGGATATCACCTATTACGGACTTGACCTCTATAAAAAACAGCAATTAGCTGAATTAACCGCTAAATTGTGCGGTATTGATGGCATTGAATGGGTTAGATTGCATTATACCTATCCGAATCGTTTTCCTATGGAAATCATTGATCTGATGCAGACCGAACGAAAAATTTGCCGTTATATCGATATGCCTGTACAACATGCATCAGATAAAGTATTGAAGAAAATGCGCCGCAATATCACTGCAGCAGAAACTTCAGACTTAATTGCTCGAATTCGCGAGAAAGTTAGTGATATTGCCATCCGTACAACATTAATTGTAGGGCATCCGGGAGAAAGTGAAGCAGATTTTACCCAATTAGTCGATTTTGTCGAAAAAACACGATTTGACCGACTTGGTGTATTTACATATTCTCATGAGGAAGGAACTTATGCCGGAGAACATTATCGTGATTCTATCCCAGCAAAGGTGAAACAGGAACGTGCCGATATTATTATGAGTATACAACAACGTATATCGGAAGAACTGAATCAGCAGAAGGTCGGTAAAGCTTTCACTACCGTTATTGATCGAATTGAAGGCGATTACTATGTTGGGCGTACCGAATATGATTCTCCCGAAGTGGATATGGA
>JAVBPN010000076.1:0-5490 GCA_031549585.1 Bacteroidales bacterium | reverse complement strand
TACCAGTAATTTGTTTTGTTTCTTTACTGATTTAAAAATCAATTCTTTGTCCAACGGAATCAAAGAGCGGATATCGATCACTTCGGTGCTCTTGCCGTCCTTGGCGATTCGCTCAGCCGCTTCGATACACATATGTGTGGTATTGCCATAAGTAATGATGCTTAGGTCATTTCCTTCTTTTCTGATCCTGCCTTTGCCGAAGGGAACTTCAAAATCTTCGGGTACCGGAGTTGCTGCCCATGCAGCATTATAAAGCGCTTTGGGCTCAAGAAAAAGTGTAAAGCCACGTGAACGCATGCTGGTTCGTAGCAGCCCGGCTGCATCATCGGCAAATGATGGATACACGATGCGTGCACCCGGAAGGTTACTCAGTGATCCTTCAAGTGTTTGTGAGTGGTAAAGCCCTCCGCCAATATATCCACCCGAAGCGAGCCGTACGGTAATGTTGGGAGTAAATTTGCCGTTATTCCTCCAATATTCGTGGGTGCATTCAACATATTGCTCCATTGCCGGCCAGAAATAGTCGGCAAACTCCGCGCCTTCAATCACCACATGTATCTTGGGATCAAAACGGCACATTCCATTGGCTGTGCCCACAATGAAATCTTCGGCAATCGGTGCGTTGAATACCCGTTCCTGGCCAAATTCTTGTTGTAGCCCCTTGGTGACATTAAATACGCCTCCTTTTTCTTTATTGGCTACGTCCTGTCCCCATAAAAATGTATCGGGATTGAATCGAAATTCAGCTTTTAATGTCTCATTGAGAGCCGTTACCAAAGTTTTCTTTTCTCCGTCTTTTTGATGTGTGCCGTCAATATATACTTTAGGTTGGTATGGTTCGGAAAGAACGAAATCGAGTATCGTTTTGGGATCTGGGTCTGGAGCGGCCATTGCTTTTCGATTGGCTTCTTTCAGTTCTTTTTTTGCATCTTCTTCGATACCTTTTAGTTCGTCTTCTGTGAATCGTTTATAACGAAGCAACATGCGACGGAACTTTGCCAGCGGATCAGCAGCTTTCACATAATCCAACTCGTATTGATCCCGATATAATGTTTGCTTGTCTGAATTAGAATGAGATTCGATGCGCACGCAGTTGGCTTGGACAATCACCGGATTTCGGTTGGCAATTGCATATTCGCGTGCTGTAGCCATTGCATTCATCGAATCGAATACATCCTTACCGTTACAGTGAATAATCTTTAAATTTTTGAATCCGGAAAAATTATCGGCAACTTTCCGGTTGGCTGTTTGTTCGGATTTTGGAACGGATATGCCATACCCATTGTCTTGTATCACAAAGATTACCGGTAGGCATTCGGTGCAAGCTCCATTGATGGCTTCATATACAAATCCTTCTGAAGCGGATGATTCGCCGTGCGAACAGATGGCAACGCCTTTATGTCCATAATATACCATAGCGCGGGCAACACCTACACCATGAAGGTCTTGTGTGGCAGTGGCTGAAGAAACATTATGTATGTTCCACTCAACCTTAGCAAAATGGTTGGACATATGCCGCCCTCCGCTTGCTATATCTGTGGCTTTTGACAGCCCGTTAAGTATAATCTCTTCTGCAGTGATGCCTGCCGACAAAGCAGTAAGCATATCCCGGTAATAAGGGAAAAGATGATCTTCGCCGCGGGTAAAAACTTGTCCGATTGCTAATTGTATTCCATCGTGTCCGGCATATGGCGCATGAAATGACCAACCTATGGATTGTAGTAAATATACGGCGGCTTTTTCATCCAATGCTCGTCCAAGTGTCATCAGAAAAAACCATTTTTTCAATGTGTCTTTATCTGTTGATTTTATGTTGTATAGTGCCATTCTGATTTTCTATTTTTGATTGATGATTAGAAAATGCAATCGATTACATATTGATTCTATGTGATATCTGTTCTACTTTGAATCACGTTCCATTTCCAAATAATCAGCTACACGCCTCACAAACGATCCTCCCAGAGCCCCGTCTACAATACGGTGGTCATATGATAAGGAGAGGTACATTTTGTGACGGATGGCTATTACATCGCCATCGGGCGTTTCCACTACTGCTGGTTTTTTTTCGACATATCCTACACCAAGGACTGCTACTTGAGGCTGATTGATTATCGGCGTACCGATAATATTTTTGAATGTCCCAAAATTGGTAATAGAAAATGTCCCACCTTGTATATCGTCAGGTGCGAGTTTGTTATTCCTTGCTTTGTTTGCAAGGGAATCAATGGCTATGGCAAGCCCGTCAATATTTAACTGATCGGCGTGATGTATGACGGGTACAATCAAATTACCGTTGTCCAATGCCACAGCAATGCCGATATTGATATTTTTCTTCAGTATCATGTTATATCCATCCACAGATGCGTTGACTTGTGGAAAATCAGCTAATGCCCGTGCGCATGCTTCGGTAATAGATGGCATAAAGGTCAATTTTACATTTGTGCGGTGGAAAAAATCGTCTTTAACACGATTTCTCCATTGCACCAACTTGGTTACATCGGCTTCCACAATGGTAGTGACATGCGGCGATACTTTTTTAGACATGACCATGTGGTCAGCGATGATTCGTCGAACACGATCCATTTCTATAATCCGGTCGCCATCGGAAACCGGAATAGTCGGTCTTGAAGGTTCTGAGGATGGAACGGCCTTTTGGCCAGGCTTTTTTCTTGCTTCTAGATACTGCAATACATCGTTTTTATTGACACGTCCTTGGAATCCGGTTCCGGTTATCGAATCGAGTTCGGTTTGGCTGATATTTTCCGTTTTGGCTATATTGCGAACCAGTGGTGAATAAAAACGTTCTTGATCGCTCTTTGGGACTGCTGTGTCTTGTTTTGCAGCTTTGGGTGTCACGGATGTTTCTTCTTTCTCGGAATCGGGTGGGGGAGTGGCGGCTTTCTCCGTTACTTTATCGGGTTCGGGTTTCCCTACTTCTGCTTCTATTTCTACGATGGCCATTACTGTCCCTACAGGCACAACATCGCCTTCAGAAAAACGTATTTCGATGACTTTTCCGGCAACAGGGGAGGGGATTTCTGCGCTTACTTTTTCAGTACTCACTTCAAAGAGTATGTCATCTTCTTGTACCATATCACCTATCTTTACTGCCCATCGCATAATGGTTCCTTCGGTGATGCTTTCTCCAAGCTTCGGCATTTTAATTTCAAATGTTGACATAAAAGTGTATCTTAAAAGCCCACAAAGTGATTAGTTGAATCTCTATTTTTTATAATGAAACACTTCAAATAGCCATTTGTTCAGAAAGAGAGGTTATGCGAAAAGTTTATTTTTAAGCGGAATTGCAAATTCCGCTTAACTCTATCTGTAAAACAGAAGAAAGTGTTTGGCTGAATTTGTAATTAGCTTCGCTGAGCTTCGGTTCAGCCGTGTCGTATGGCTTTGAAAAGCCTTCATATAATTCATCATCCATAGAAAGCTATGTACATTCATAAATAAATCATATGTGCCGAGTACTGCATTTATATACTTAAGTTGTGATTTTTGATTTACATTACTCCATTTTTTGAGAACATTATAGGGTAGATATTGTTTAGCCTATGTAATATATTATTATATGACAGCAAATATTCCAATTACAGAAAAAAAGCGGATCGTAATCATTGGAGGTGGTTTTGCCGGTTTTACGTTAGCCAGGCGATTAAATGATAAGTATTATCAAGTAGTATTGCTCGATAGGTTTAATTATCATCAATTTCAGCCGCTTCTATATCAAGTGGCGACAGCCGGATTGGAACCGAGTGCCATATCGTTTCCTTTTCGCAAAATATTTCAAGCGAAAAAGGATTGTCATTTCCGTTTGTGCGAAGTTTTAAAGATTAACTCAGAACAAAGTTGTGTAGAAACATCGGTAGGTATTATTAAATATGATTATTTGGTTATAGCGAGCGGTTGTATGACCAACTACTTTGGGCTGGAAAATATACGAGCATCTGCTATGCCCATGAAATCAGTGAGTGAGGCATTGGGATTACGCAATTTATTGCTTGAAACCTTTGAAAAGGCGTTATGTACTGTTGATTTGGAAGAACGACAGGCTATACTCAATATTGTAGTAGTAGGAGGAGGGCCAACAGGAGTGGAAGTATCCGGAGCGTTAGCCGAAATGAAAAATTATATTCTTCCTAAAGACTACAAAGGCGTCGATTTTTCTAAGATGCAGGTTTATTTGATTGAAGCGGCGCCGGCTTTACTTGCAGCTATGTCTAAAAAGGCATCAGCCAAATCATTACATTTTTTACAAAAAATGGGCGTTCAGGTATTACTCAATACGCCTGTGAAAGACTACATAGAAGGTAAGGTTGTTTTTGCTGATGGTACAAACATTGCGACACAAACTGTTATTTGGGCAAGCGGTATGATTGCAACAGCTCCGGAAGGCCTGGATACTCCGGGAATAATCGGACGGGGGAAAAGGCTAATTGTAGATTCATTTAGCCGAGTAACAAGCATGGAAAACATCTTTGCTATCGGAGATGTTTGTTTGCAAACCGAAGCAGCTTATCCCAACGGCCATCCTCAGTTAGCGCAGGTTGCCATGCAGCAGGCCAGGAATTTGGCTAAAAATTTTAAACACATGCAATCTGGTAAGTCCAAGAGTGCTTTCCATTATCGGGATAAGGGTAGTATGGCAACTATTGGACGCAATAAAGCGGTGGTCGATTTGCCTTTTTTTAGTTTTCAAGGCTTTTTTGCTTGGATTGTGTGGATGGTGGTTCACCTGATGCTTATACTTGGCGTCAAAAATAAACTCCTTACCGTTATGGATTGGATGTGGAGTTATTTGAAATACAATCCTTCACTTCGATTAATTATTAGGCCGACTGAGAAAAGTAGATTATTTTAATCTACCGGACATTCCAAAAATATTAATTTAAACAATTGTAATACATTGTGTTATTAATTTGTGTTTGAGAACTTACTTCATTTACGTAATAATGCATAGTTTTGGTCATCTTTTATGGTCTTGTATCCTGATAATGATAAAAAACTTATGAAAAACGTAGCGTATGTATTTTTAAAAGACAACCTTCCATGTTTGTAGAGTAAGATTCAATAAAATTTCATTTCTTTGTATCCTTAAAGCTATAGCAACTGATAAAAATTAATGTTTAGTGAATAGACTATTTACATTTTACCGAAATTTGACAATTCGCAAAAGGCTGATAATAAGCGTTTTGTTTATTTCTATTGCTGTTCTTATAGGTGTGAGTGGATATGCCCATATGCTCTATAAGGCCGCATTGAAAAAGGAGAGTATTGCTTATTTACAGACTACAGCATTAAAATATGCGGGCGACATTGGAAACTATTTTGAGGATGCTTTATCAACAACCCAATCGTTATCGTTGGCGTTCAGTCAGATGGTAGCATCGGGAATGACCGACCGGAAGATGGTAGGGGATATTGTGAAAAATGAAACAAAGAGGCAAGAAAATTTTGCCAGCGTTTGGGCATTATGGGAACCCA
>JAVBPN010000292.1:0-5342 GCA_031549585.1 Bacteroidales bacterium | reverse complement strand
TGACAAAAGTTGTATCCGTTACTTTATATATTCTATGAGAAACATTGCTACCTGTGATAAAATCAATGGTATAGCTTACGGGAAATATATTGGATGCTCCGCAAGAACCTGTTACCCGTATTTCTAACCGGGAATTTTTTTCAAAATATTGATCATATCCAACGCCCCAAGGAATGGTGATTTTATATATACCATCATTTTCGGCTGATGCCGGAACAACAGGAAGTGTAACCGGATTGTTCGACGAATTGGTAATAGCCAATCCGGGATGAGTGTTAACACCATTTGAAGAGATAAGCCGGATATTTTGCGGGAGAATTTGATTACCGGTTGTATTCAAAGTAATTACTACCTGTTTTGTTGTTGGCCCTTCAAAAAATCCTTTCTTTTCAGCAATTGGGAAAATCGTATTTAGCGAAGCAAGTTCAAATGAATAGGTAGAGGATTTATCTTTTTCTACACGGGCTGCATGTACGGTCATTAACGTCGGTAAATAACTAATATTATAACCGTTGGTGTGGGATGTGAAATAGCCGGAAGTAATAGATCCCGGATTTTCCTTACATTCGTCGGAATAGCTGATTGCTCCGGCGACGATATTCAGGAAATAAGCGGCATCTTTAACATTATCTCCTGCCCTATTCATCGGTCTGCGATAAACCTTATAAATGATTTGCGCTGTTTTACCGGCCGGAACTCTTAGATAAGTGATGGTTGCCGAAGTCGTACTTCCGGAAATCATATAATTGGTTCCGTCTGTCAAAGCAACATTTGTTACAGGCGATAGTTTAACGCCGTCTACCCATACTTCGGTTTCGGCAAGTACAATCCGGTCGGTCAATGTAGATGAAATAGTGAAAGGTACACTGGTATACCATGCATCGCTGGTTCCGGTATTATCCAACCGGGTGACATAAATATTTGGCGTGGTATTATCTTCTTTTAATGGAGCTGCTGCCGGAGGGGTCGGAACAGTTAACGGCGATGGATTCACCGGTGTATACAAAGTCCGCGTGAGAATCGGGACACCTTCGGGGCGGTAAAGCTCGATGGTGGTTGTTTGTTTGGTGGCAGGATTATCGCATGCCCACCGCGTAGTGATGGTTTCGGTTTTCAAACCGCAACCGACATTTTTCTTGGGTTGTCCGACAAAATTATAAGTAATCAACAATTCTTCGCCAGCATCAAAGAAATTATCATGGTTTCCGGTTCCAGTAAAGTTATTGAGCAATACTTCGTAATAATCTTCAGTAGCTCCGGCAACTACTGTCGGATCAGGAAAGACAACACCGTTGATTTTGAAAGAGCCCGGTTGCATCCGGACAACATTTTTAGTAAAGGCAATGCGGACCCATGCTTCTTTAAGCAAGCCTTGTCCGCTATTCATTATTTGAAGTGTTTGTGGCAGCACCTGGCCTTCGTTAAGAAATACCAGATTATTTCCTTGCGTGATAAATAAGGCTAACTTAGCTTTAAGAATGTTATATGTTACTTCCCATGAACGTTTGTTTTTAACAAGAGCGTCCTCTACATATTCCGTTACGGAAGGCATGTATACTTGTACTAAATCTTTCTGTGCCCCTGTGGTTGCAGAACAATTTGCTTTACGAATAATTTTAAAATGGACCATTTGATTGGCCGAAATTTGTGTTACATTGTTGAGTTTGTAAATAAGTAGGCGGGAAGTTGCATTCCAGCTAACAAATTTTACAGGAATAACATTGCCTCCCGGATTGATATTTTGTAAAAATCCGGTTATTGGTTCGACATTAGCAGGTAAAGTAATACGTATTTCAGGATCGATTAAATCAGCTTCTGTTACCATAAACCTTAATGTCATGGTATCGACAATATCGGTTCCAGCATGTAATTTTTTTGCGCTCAATTTCGGAGTTTGATCCATCCACATGATTTGCCGAAGATCATCGTCAATAATCTTGTAATCGAGCATCGGCATATTCATTTTTCCATTGGTCGCTTTAAAATTCACTTTGAATGAAACATCTGATTCACGAATACCGTCTTGTTTGATTTTTATAACAGCGATATCGTTCATTGTCAAAGTTGTGGTATTGGCTGGGAATGTAATTGTTCCAAAAGTAGGGTCGTTAAAATCAGTTCCGGGGGAAACAATTCTCCATTCGACTATTACAGGCAGATAAGAACCGTTACTTAAGGTTAAATTGAATGATGCCAATGTTGACAAAGCAGCGCCGGCACTACCTTCAACATAGTTTTGCTTATTCTGAGTAGCAGTGACTATCGGTTCCGGGTCATCGCTGGTAACGGTAACAGTCACTTTTTCCTGCAAAATGGAGACATTTGGGGTAACAGGCGTGATCGTGAACGTAAAAGTTTCAGGCAATTCGTAGATGTCATCATCTACCACCGAATATGTAATAATTTTCTCAACATCAGAAGGAGTGGCAAATGTAATTGATCCGGTTAATGGGACAGACATGATTACATCAACACCCGGACCAGCGGCTGTGGCAACAGTTGCACCATTTGGAGCTGCCGGTGCAGTAATCGTATAATTTACTGTAGATGGTTGTGCCAAAGAGCCTTTACGCGTAATTTTGATTTGGTATGTCTTTGGCGGAAATTCGGAAACACTGACTGTAGCGTTACCTTCGATAGTCACTTGCGTCAATGCGATTAATGCGGATGAGTGTCCTGATTGAACACCGCTTATAACATAAGCATTGCTGGTAAAACTTTGACCTTTGTATTTACTGTTAAGCCTCAATGAGAATACCAATCTTACCTGAGCTGTTTGGCCCGGATTTAAGTATGCTCCATTAGCTAAAAGATTACCTGAGCCGGCATAACCTGCACGTGGTGCAAAGCTGGCATTGGAAGACGATTGAATTGACACAGTCCAGCCAGAGAAAGTGGCCACGCCGGAAAAAACTTGTGCATAATTATCTTCCAAACTAATGCTGGTTAATACATCCGATCCGTTATTGAGAATTGTGTAATCAACTTGAAGTTGTGTATCATATCCGCTAGTGGACATGGTAATGGTGTGGCTAAAATCAAATCCAGCTTTAGCTTCCTGGTAGAAAAAGCCAAAGATTACAACTAAAATGCTTGTAAAAAGACATTTTTTTAATTTATAACACCTATGTGAGAAAGTATTCTTTGTCATTGTCTTCATTCTTTTTTCCGTCAGCCGGTTAGGCTATATTGTTATGACATTTAACTCTTTATACGTAATGGTTTTTAAAAAGTTGCTTTTTTGCCACAAAAGTATTTTTCTTACTGATGAAATTATTTCCTATACCGGTTCTGTGAAAATCGGGATATTGATGATTTTCTTTTACTTATTCAAAAATTCAGTAATAATTTTGCATAGTTGGGAGTAAAGCTTTACTTCATGGTGAATTTATGATTTGTTTAATACATAGAACAACTGTGGTTTATTTCTTTTATCCATTTTATAGTGATAAAAATGACGTGTCATAGTGAATTAAAAACGAACCGGACAGGATTGGCATAGATTGGAAAAAGATTGTTATCTTTTGATAACAATCTTTAAATTCAGAAAACACGAATTTTAAATAATCGTGTTTTTTATTGGTTTTCCAAGACCCACGCATTGGCGCATCCGTCTAAATCTTTAATACTAAACATGTCATTATATGCTTTGTGTATATTGTCATATTTTCCGGTTGAAACTCGGTAAAGCCCTAATTCCGGGAAATATAATACTTCTGCTTCTATATCTTTTCTGATATTTTTAACCAAAACATCGGCATTGTTTTTTACACGATAACTCCCAACAATGATATAAAATCCTTTAGGTACAGAAGAAGTTGATTCTATTTTAGCTGGTTTGATGTCTTCAACTATTAATTCCTCGGGAATGATTTCTTCCATTTCAGGCAGTTCCTCTACTATAATTGGTTCGGGTGTTTTTTGGAGCATGCCTTGTATCTTGGGATAAACAAAGTAAGCAATTACACCTAATGCAATGGCAGCAATGAATACAATAGCCACCACAGATCCGGTGTTATTTTTTTTGCCTTGCCCGGATTTCGAAGCTGGCGTTTGTTGCGGACGAGTACTAGGAATCGGAGACATGATCAAAAGAATTAAAGATTAAAATATAATTAACGCAAATCAAAGATGATTATTTTATTTAAAACCTTATTTTGTATCCATATTTGCTCTGTAAATTCAACTAAATAAAACAATTTATGGACGTTTTGCAAGGTAAATCAACAGTTTTAAAAATTTGCAAAGTAAATATTTTTTTACAAAATCATTGACATTTACTTTGATTGGAGGAAAATATCATTTTCCAGATTTTAAATTAACTGTATAACAATATAACTTAGTTTTTGATTACAGAATGAACAGATCAGTTTAATTTTCAATAAATCGAGGTGATTTGGTATTGATTATTTTCTTTGGTTTTCCGATTTTTAATGAAACCATAATTTCATGTGAGTTCTTGGCCAAATTAGCGGTTTCTCCGATAGAGTAATCGTAGGCATAGCCCAATCTGAAAAAACTAATTTGTACACCGGCAAATCCGGCTGCTGCATTGTCGGGCCTGAAAGCTGCCCCAATCCATACTTTTTTGAAAAACATGGCTGTCAGGCTGAAATCTAAAAAGTATTTTTGATCAAAATTGCTTCCTCGTATTGCTGGCGTGAGTTCAACTGAAGATCCCAGTGGTTGCTTATAGCTGGCATAAGCATAATATTGTTGTCCTTGTTGTAAAGTGGTTTCCTTGTCGGGCATGCGTAACAGATGTGTGACAGAAGCGCCGAATAAAAACCGGTTGGAAGAAAATTCAACCCCAAAATCGAAATCAGGAGATATCTTACTTTGTTTTTCATAAGGAATTTCGGGATCATTGCCGTCTATAAAAAATTGTTCTGATGGGTCGTATACCCTTTGTTGCACTCCACCGGATAATCCCATCGATAGCAACCATGTCTCACCCAGATTAATGTGGTATGCATAGGCGATTTTTGCATCAATGATTCTATTTCCAACGCCTATTTTATCATGTGACGCAGTAAGGCCTAACCCTGAATGAATGCGGTCGAAATAATTATGGATATTGAGTACTTGTGTTTCAGGCGCATTGTCAAATCCTTGCCATTGCTGCCTCATAAGTACAAAAACATCAATATTGTCTGAATTTCCGGTTGCCGCTGGATTTATGTTGATCCTCGATAACCATTGTTGTGTGAGCAATACGTCGTTTTGGGCGAATAATTTACCGAGAGGCAAACACGCCAATATCCCTATGATGATATGCTTTTTGAAAGTACACATCAGAATTAAAATTCATATTTTAAATTCAATATTTCTGAATTTATTTT
>JAVBPN010000291.1:0-5557 GCA_031549585.1 Bacteroidales bacterium | reverse complement strand
AATTAATCAATAAAAAAGTATGGAAAGTAAGAAAATTTTAAGGATGCGATACTCTTTCAAAGATTTGGCATCGTTGATGGAAGTGTCCTACACTACTTTTCGGCGCGAAGTCGTTGGTAATGAGAAATTGATGCAGCTACTTAGGGAAAAGGGTTGGCGTTCCTACAAGCGGTTCAGGAAGGAACACGTTTTGGAAATATTCAGATTAATGGGTTATCCCGACGGTTATGAGTGGTATGAAGAAAGAGAATAGTAACCGGCGGTTCTTTACGGTTGATGAATATGCAACACCCGAAAATTTGAAACGCCGGTACAAGGATTTGTGCAAACTGCATCATCCCGACAAAGGCGGGAGCAATGAATTACAGGCGCAAATAAACGTGGAATACCAACAGGCGTTGCAACAATTGACTGAGATAGCCGAACGCAAAGGTGAACAACTAACAGCCGAACGCCTGTTTCGGCAAATGGAACAACACCTTCATAACATCATAACGCATGTACAGCAAAATGAAACGCTGTATTCAGCCTTGTATAAGGAATTGAAAGTACCTTTTATGAAGTGGGTTGTCCCGAAAGAATATCACGGGCTAATAGATATTGTTACGATTATCGTGAAAAGAATGGGAGTGTGACAAATTTCTGACACTTTATGCGGAAAAGTTTGTCACCTTTGTCACCAATCAACCTTATTTATTTTTTCGTTAAGTTGTTTTATTTTGTCTATTAATTTACTAAACGACAAAGATTCTCCATAAATCATTGTTTCTCTCATTGTTTCGTAATCAGCTTTCCAAAGTGGGATGATATTGTCAGGCGGAATAATTTTTATTGAATGCGGTGCAAGAGTATCATAATCAAAACCTTTCAAACCGATAAAAATTCTGCGATGTTCTACAATACTTCTGTATAATTCTTTGTCTGACAATGCTTTTTCTGCTATTCCTGCATCGTGCATCTTTCCTAAATCGTATAAATGTCGGCTCATTCGTTCCGTGCGCATAAATTCCTGCGGTTTCGCAAATTCTTCATGTAAGAGGCAGATTTTTTCCAAAAATGTGCGTTCAGGCACAACGGCATTTACTTCAAAGGGCTTTACCGCAAACACTTTATCAGAATACGCATCGTCAATAAACGATTGTAAAGCAATTTTTTGCAACGGCTCATTCATAGAACGGCCACTGATTTCTAATTTTACAATTGGTTCAATGTAACTGCTTTCAGGGAAAAGTGATTTGTAACGTACTTCGATAATTTCGGGGTCGGTGGTTGTAACAGGTGTAATATTTACATTAACGAAAAATAAATCCGTTCTTATTCCTTGATTTTCAAGCTCATTTGCAACATCAAATTGCAATTTTTCACGCACAAACGAACAGGTGGCACGGCGCAATTTATCGTTAATTTGAGTTTTTGATAAAGTTCCGCCAAAACCCAAAAAATCCCGATATACCGCAATATCAATATCTTCGGAAAATCGCTCTATCAAATTATCGCACTTGCTCAATGAAGTACCGCCTTTGAACGACAAATATTCCGCGTATGGTAAAGCGAACAAAGCACGCAAAACAGTACTGATCCACCAATCTTTTTCAATTGCAACGGTAGATAAATTGTATTCGAGTGTTAAGTTTTCTATATATTTTATACGTTCAACAGCTTGTAAATTAGTGAATTTATTCATTTTCGATGAATTTTAACAATATATTTGAAATCCAAACAGGTGCAAGTCCTGCATCGTGTATAATATTTTCTCGCTTTTCATTTTGCAACGCCCCTTTTATTTTTTGCAGTTGCTCGTCTGTTGCTTTGTCTTTGCCAATTTCTTTTAATGCAGAAATTGCCAACAAAGAAATTTTGCCTTTAAAAGATAAATTTTTGGCAACCGTTCTTTTGAATTTTATGGTCGCTTTTTTTCCAACTTTTACAATTCTTGCTGTGCCATCAGTCAAAAAAACAACCTTGGCAGGCACTTGTGTAGAAAGTCCCAAAGCATTGAGGGCATAAGCACCTGTCGGGATTAACCGAGTTTTTTCTCTTTTGGCAATGACTTTTGCAATGGTTTCGATTGACGGAAAAACGATACCGATTTCCTTATCTATTTTTGGGTACAAATAAATACCTGCCGAAAGCCGTGTTAAAAATTTCTTTCTACACAGTCGTGACAGTGCTTGTCGAACAGAATTGTTACTGCCGAATTTGCGAAATTCGTCTGCAAAAAATATACTTCCGCGACGATTTCGCTTTACGTATTCAATTATATCATTATTAGTGCTTTGCATGCATATATTTTTAATTTTTATGTCACAAATAAAGCAATAATTTGTGACATTTTCAGACCATAAAGATACAATTCATTTCTATTTTAGACTATCATAAGGCTTTGTCGTATAATTGTTCAACTTCTTCCCGGCGTCCTCTGCGAGAGGCGTAGCGCAATAATTTTCTTTTATTGATACTGTGCCGCTATGACTGAAAAAAGTAAAAACGCTATTACAATCAAATTATGCTTCATATATATTCTCCACCGATTATCAAATTACAAAATTGTCTGCGGGCATACACCCCCCGCTTGCACCAAACCGCCCGTTGGCTGCTGTCGCTTTTGTCATTCGTTATCAATTTGTTTAAAACTCAAAATATCGTCATATTTATCTCCGCCTGCCATTATTATTGCAACGCCTCCGTGATTACCTACCATTTCAATTATTAACTCATTATCCACTCGATAAATTCTTTTTTGAAAATTTCCATACCCCCATAAAATGGGTAATATAGGAATTACATAAAACACTCTTCGAGTGTAAAAACATTCATCTTCTTTAAATTTACCTTTGAGCCATTTTATTCCAACAATCTCATCGTCCCTAAAAAACGAAAATTTTAATTCTTTTGAATTAATTATTTCTACTTTCACACTAATACTATCTGCTTTTATTTCTCGCTTATGGTCAATCACACTCCAAAGACTGCGTGTATAACTATATGTCCTTTCACTATCTGTTTCCGACATATTTGAATAAACTCCTTCGATAGAAGAATGATTGCTAATATTTTTTGGCAACACACTATATGTAGTACAACTTTGGGCTACAAAAAAAATTAGGCTCAAGACTAATAATCCATTTCTCATATTCATCTTTCATATTTATCACTTCATTGTCCCGCTGCACTGCCCCCGCGGTTGCCGCCAACGGTTAAATATACGCAACTGTTATGCAATATACGTTATATGCATAAAGAATATCCGATTACACCTATATTCCTTTTCCACAATACTTTAAACTTAAATTTTTCTTGAATATATATACGTTTTGCGCAATACAAATGTTGAGAGACAAAATGAACACTATCAATATGTGCTTTAATTTCAGGCATGTTGATTTAACGTTTCAAAACTTGACAAAAATATAAATATATCGGCTTTCGCCTATCGCATATTAGAGATAAATGTTATCCAAAGTTCATCAAACTTTTCCAAAGTTTATCATAGTTGATAGACTTTGGTAAAAGTTAACCAGCACTAAATCACCATCCCGCACCTTTGCACCGACATCAAAAATGTAGGTGTAATGAATAAACCAGTTTTAATCGGATTAGGCATAGGCGTTGCGGCGGCGGTCGGTTTCGTGTTGTTCAAAGGCACGGCACTGAAAGAAACCGCCGACAACATCAGTGTCAACCTGTTAAAACTACCCCAAATTCATAAAATTGACGCAAGCGGGTTAAAAATATCAGTCGACCTCAAAGTTGATAATCCCGCCAAAGCCCGCGTTACGTTAAAACTGCCGTCGGTACGCTTGTTTTACAAAGGCAAATTAGTTGCATCCACCGCAGTCAGCGACAAAACCTACACAGTTGAACCCGTAACCACGGGAAAAATCACGGGTATCATGATTGAAGCATCCTACTTGAACCTGCTAACATCCGCACCTTCTATCGTTACCGACTTTATAGCACAGGGAACGAACGTAGCTAATGGTTTTGGGTTCGAGATAATTGCCGAAGTCAACGGTATTCCACTTAAAGTACAGAAATTATGAGTATAGGAATTGTCGATACATCCAACCGCCAGGTACGCCCTGTTTCCGAAATATCCAAACTGGTAGACTTCGGTTCATTGGAACACAGCGACCCGATTGTACATCCCGATGGCGATGTGCATCAAACCGTCGAGTACATGAAGCAGATTGTTCGCGACCACCATAAGGACGTGAGCAAGATTGCCGACAAGTTGTACGACCCCAAACTATCGAGGTTTCTCAAAAATGTATTCGACTTTGTAATGACGTATGTCCGTTACGAAATGGACAGCGCGTTCATGGAACAACTACGCCTTCCGTTACGAACGCTGAAAGATCAGCGCGGCGATTGTGACTGCATGTCGATTCTCATCGGTTCGATACTCTATCACAAAAACATCCCTTTCAGTTTCAGGGTAAGTAAATACGATGCAAACAGGGACTTTTCGCATGTCTATGTGATTGTTCCCCGCAATGATAGCGGATATTATGTTGTCGATACCGTCATCAAGACATTCGACAAGGAAAAACCATACGTCGATAAAAAGGACTATTACATGGACGGCCGATTGTCGGGACTTTGCGGCATTCCTATCCAATTGCTGAACGGAACGACATGTATGTCGGGTGTTACGTTGGCAGGTGGTCTGTATGGGCTTTACGGTGATATTATTGCCATCACAACGGGTTCTGACTTGCATGGGTTCGGATTGGGCAGCGCGGAGGAAGACGAAACCGCCATGTACAACCATCTCACTCGCACACGGGATGTGATTTTGGCAAAACCGCAAATGTTCAAAGTCATGCGTAACCCTTTAGAGGTAGCACGCATGATAGATTATGCTTTGCGGTATTGGAACACGCCACAACTCCCTCAAGTACTCGGTATCTTGGAATCAGAAGAACAAAAGTTATTGCGCGAAGGCGTGATTGCTTATCCCTATTCGGATTTGACTGGCTCGGAGCTGGGAGAATTGGGTGCAGGTTTTTTCAAAAAGGTAGGAAATGCAGTTAAGAAGGTTGCCAAAAAAGTAGGTTCAGGTGTGAAAACCGCCGTCAAAGCTACGGGAAAGGCAGTGGCAACGGCAGCCAAAGCCACCGGTAAGGCGGTTGCAAAAGGTGCAAAGGCCGTTGTAAACGTGGTTGCAAAATTCAATCCTGTTTCGTTAGCAGCTCGCGGTGGGTTATTGCTGGCCATCCGTACCAACCTTTTCAAGTTAGCGGATAAATTGCAATACGGACTATACACGGAGGCACAGGCACAAGCGGCGGGCATCAATGTAGACGACTTCCGTAAGATGCAGGAAAGCTATAACAAAGCGCGGAACATATTCGTGAAAACCTTGAAAGGCAACGAAAGCAAGTTCAAAAATGCGATTGCCAAAGGTGTAAAGCACAAAGCGATCAAAGGTTTGGGCGAGTTAGGCGAATTGGGAGCGGCGGGTGCTGCATTGGTTACGGCTGCATTGGGCTTCATCACCTCAATCCTTGGCTTTTTCAAAGGTAAGAAGAACCCCGCCACAGGCGAAGAATAT
>JAVBPN010000371.1:0-6641 GCA_031549585.1 Bacteroidales bacterium | reverse complement strand
TCACCCCTTTGAACGGCTATTATTGGAAATGGAGATTAACCATAAGTATACCCAGCCCTACCGACCACAGACTAATGGAAAAATAGAGCGGTTTTGGAAAACGCTTAATGAAGATTTTATAGAAGATGCCCTGTATGAGAATCTGGATGATTTAAAGAATGAATTATTGGGATTTCTAGCCTATTACAATGAGCATAGACCTCATTCTGCCATTAACGGAAAAATGCCTGTGCAAATGTTAAAGAATGTAACGAATTAAGTGACTTCTACAGCAATGACGTTTATTTTTCACACACGAGCTTTTCCGTATTTATATCGCCGCCATTGTCCATAAGCAATTCCGCCTAAAATAATAAGCATAACGGGCATAACTACATTAATGACTTGCCACTTCCCTATTCCACCCAGTATTTTAGTCTTATCCAACAATCGTAATTGAAATTCCCGGTCGCGCAATTTCATCAATCCGGCATCATCAGTCAAGTAATTCAATGCATTAACCAGAAACTCCTTATTGCCAAATGTTTGTTTAGTATCTTTGTCATATCCAAGCGGATAAGAAGGAGCAACTCCTCTTGTGGTCACACGTACCTCATTGCGGGCAACATCGCCATCGGCAACCACAAGCATTTTGGTTTCTACACTTTTATCCCGCTGCGTTTCCTGCAATTCAGGAAACAACATTTTAGGATTGCGGCTACGAAATATAGATGGAAATTTACCTTCAAGCAATACCGCAACGATCCTGTTTGGGCGATTAAATTGTTGCTGATCAAGAACGCGCTCGACTTCATTTAATTGAATAAATAAGGGCGCAGCCAAAACCCTTGTTTCCGGAGAAGTCTGCAACAATATGCTCTTTTTCACTTCCGGATTCATCCCTACCGTATCTATATCATTGGCATATTGCAACCACACAGGATTAATGCTTCGTGTAATGGCATGATTATGCAAAGGCATGACCAACGGATAATACAACCAAGGAGCTAATACAATTTGCGAATTACCCGTCATCACAGCAATTGGTTCAGAAACGACATCTTGAACAATTACCGGATTGATCCGTACGCCATATGTAAAAAACTGGTCTTCTAAGTTCAGATCGGAAGCCAATGCAAAAGCCGATCCGGTTGTACGCAAGCTATCGGTATTCACCTGAACGGCATCAATCAGCCAAATTACCTTGCCTCCCGACATGATATACCTGTCTATAATAAACTTATCCTTCTCGTCAAACGCCTGACGAGGCTTGGCTATGATGATTGCTTTGTAAGGATCCAGCACGTTCAATTGTCCATTGATTTCCCCCCGGTCAACTTGGAAATAATTAGAAAACTCAAAAGTCAAATCAGCCGTTTCAGCTTCCGACAATTCGCCATGACCTTCAATGAATGCAATGCTTTCAACCATATCATTACTTAAACTACGCACTGTTTTAATCAATTCATACTCCAATGTTTCCATGGAATTGTTGAGATTTGACTCCGCCGATCTTCCGGGATTATTGCGCAATAAATTTACTGCCAATTGAATTCCCTTATATTCGACAATAGCGCCGGGGAAAACGATTTGTTGCGATAAACTCCCGTCTTTGCTTTTTAAGTTGATGCTCACCGGTCTTAGTCCGGCTGAATCCAGTTTCATGTAAAGAAACTCCCGTTCTTTGGCGCTGCCTTTGGAAGGATCGAAAAAATGATAGACCAACCGGTTCCCGGCATAAGGCTTAAAATCGTCCAGCATTTCCCGGATGCTGTTCCGGAATTTCCGGAATTCGGGAGGAATATCCCCGTCCAGATATATGTCAAAATAAATCGGTTCATCCAATTGTGCCAAAATCCGTTTGGTTTCATTCGACAATGTGTATCGTTTCTCTGCAGTTAAATCGATCCGAAAAAAAGACACGGAAGAGATAATCCCGAGTAGGACAATTGCTCCCATAGTAAGGACAAAATGACGAATATTCTTTGATTTCATACGAATAGAATTAAATTCAAAATTTCAGATTAAAACACATTGCACTGTCTGATTATGAAATCATTTTCAATTTATCTGACTTATTATTTACCTCAAATTTTTATGAATGAAGTATTTGCCATATTTTATCTTTCAACTCCATCAACCCTTTGTGTTGCACTGATGCTATAAATACATAAGGCGGAAGCCCTTTTAACTCTTTCTCCAATTCGGCCAACAGTTCTTCATCCAACAAATCGCATTTGCTGATAGCAATCAATCTTTTCTTATCCAACAATTCCGGGTTATACTCTTTCAGCTCATTCAGTAATATCTGATATTCTGCTGAGACGTCCCGACTATCTACCGGAATAACAAATAAAAGCATTGAATTTCGTTCAATATGGCGCAAAAATCTTATCCCAAGTCCTTTGCCCTCATGAGCGCCTTCAATAATTCCCGGAATATCGGCCACAACGAACGACCGGTTATCCCGATACGGAACCATCCCTAAATTTGGCACCAACGTGGTAAACGGATAATCAGCTATTTCAGGCTTTGCCGCAGAAATAACAGAAAGTAAAGTAGATTTTCCAGCATTGGGAAAACCAACCAACCCTACATCCGCCAATATTTTCAATTCCAAAATAAACCAGCCCTCTTCGCCCGATTCACCCGGCTGAGCATAACGAGGCGCTTGATTGGTCGCTGATTTAAAATGATCGTTCCCCAATCCACCACGACCGCCCTTAGCAATAACACGAGTTTCTCCATCTTGAGTAATCTCAAAAAGGAACTCTCCACTCTCGGCATCCTTAGCAACAGTTCCTAAAGGCACTTCAATAATCGCATCGTTTCCGTCAGCTCCTGTCTTTAATGCACTACTTCCGGGATTCCCGTCGGAAGCAAATACATGGCGCTGATATTTTAAATGAATTAATGTCCAAAATTGGCTATTACCTTTGACAATTACATGTCCTCCACGGCCACCGTCACCACCGTCAGGACCTCCTTTAGCAGTAAGCCGGTCACGGTGAAAATGCATCGATCCGGCGCCACCATTGCCCGATCGGCAAAAAATCTTCACATAATCTACAAAATTAGACTCTGCCATAATGCATGGATTGCTTAATTGTCTTCATATTGGTAAAACTTAACAGTCTAGATCTGTTAACCTCATATATGTTGCATAAAAACCATGGTTTTGATTCCAATGGCTGATTCTTTTTCTACAAAAAGTCGGAATCCGTTACGAATGTACATATTCTTATTGGCTGGATTTTCGGTACTCACCCAACATTCGGTTTTTCCTTCCGCACGAATCTGTGCAATCGCCGCTTCCAACAAATTTCCTGCATATCCCCTACCCCTATGTGATTCTGACACGGCCATCAACCAAATATATCCAAAATTATTAGCATTTGCAGCAATAATTCCTTCAGGAGTTTCTTCATGGTTCATAAAACGTTTGATTACCTGTTCATCAGCTTGTTCCGGCACAGAATCTGGGGGTTCCGGAGGGAATGATTGTTGGGGAATCCATGCCACTATGCCTTGTTGGTCAGGCGTTGTAACCAAACCGCCGTGTTGCAAAGTATAACGAAGTGCAAAATCAAAATAAACACCCATAGCCCGACGCATATGCTCTACAGATGTTCCTGAAAAAGCAAAACTAAAAAGCGGATCTTCCGAAAAAGCATCTATGAGAAGCGAAATCATCCGTTCCCACAATGCTTTGTCGTATTTCCGTATATAATTCATTCTTATTCTATTGTATATTCTTTCTTCTTTCTTAATTTATCAACATGTTGAAGTAACCGTTCAAAAATTTCTTCGATGCTCCCAATTCCTTTAATGGGATGATATTTTTTTTGAGCATCATAATAATCAATAATCGGTTCTGTTTTTTTGTGGTACACATCTATTCTATTCTGTATCACATTAATATCTTGATCGTCTGCCCGTTTTGAATCTTTTCCTCTCTTTAACATGCGATCAATCAATTCCTCGTTTTCCACATCCAATGCAATCATAGAAGCCACTTTCATATTTTTTTGAGCAATCATCTTATCAAGCGCTTCTGCTTGTTTCCTGGTCCGTGGAAATCCATCAAAAATAAATCCTTTTGTAGTCGGATGCTTGTCTATAAAGTCATCAATCATCTCAACGACAATTTCGTCCGATAACAACTCTCCTTTGGCTATAATGCTTTCCGCCTCCTTTCCCAATTCCGTACCGTCAGCTATTTCCTGACGAATCAATTCGCCTGACGATAAGTGCACCAAATTAAGTTTTTTAGCCAATAAGGCCGCTTGGGTTCCTTTACCTGCACCGGGAGGGCCAAACAAAACAATATTTAACATGTAAATAAAATGTTTAAGATTATAAAATCACTTATCGGTAATGGCATATATATCTTCAAAATTCCGGCCGTAGCCATTGTAGTCAAGCCCCCATCCTATCACAAAATCATTGGGGATCTCTATGCCCACATAATCAATAGCTATACTTTTCCGGTACGACTGAGGTTTGAACAACAATGAAGCGACAGCCACACTCGCGGGCTTGTATGTCGTTTTAATCTGCCTCAAAATATGATCCAAAGTAAATCCGGTATCCACAATATCTTCAATCAATATCACGTGCTTTCCATTCAAATCTTCTTTTAATCCGATCAATTCCTTGACAATACCATCCGAAGATTCGCCCCGATACGAGGCTATTTTGACAAAAGATATGCGGCACAATGGTTTTATCTTACGTACCAACTCGGACGCAAACATAAAGGACCCGTTTAATATGGCAATAAATAGAATCTCCTTCTCTTTATAATCCGTATTAATCCTATCGGCAACGTTTTCTATACTATTTTTTATCTGTGTACGTGAAAGGATCAAGTTAAATTTTTTATCCAATAAAGATATTGTTTTCAATGCTTCTTCTTTATATATCAATGAAACTTATACTAACTTTGTCGGAAAATAAACCGAAAATTTTATGGATGCAAAGGTAAGCATAATTATGGGAAGCACCTCCGATTTACCCATTATGGAGAAAGCTGCAAAAATTTTAAACGATTTTCAGATACCCTTTGAATTACAGGCATTATCGGCTCATCGAACACCGATTCAAGCAATAGATTTTGCAAAAAAATCCTCAGAAAGAGGTATTCGGGTAATTATTGCCGGTGCCGGCGGAGCCGCTCATTTACCCGGAGTGATTGCTGCGTTAACACCACTTCCTGTTATTGGTGTGCCTATCAAAGCATCTATTTCTATTGATGGATGGGATTCTATTTTATCCATTTTACAAATGCCTCCGGGCATTCCGGTTGCTACGGTTGGCCTCGACGGCGCTCAAAACGCCGGAATATTGGCTGCCCAGATATTGGCTACATCTGATGAGGATTTAATGAAAAAGGTGATGGAATATAAAGCCGGATTGGAAAAGAAAATTGTGCAAGCGAATCAAGATTTATCAAAAGTAAAATTTGATTATAAAACCAATTAATTTTTCAAAGATCGGATGAAGAATATCGTCATTTTTGCCTCCGGATCCGGTTCAAACGCTCAGCGGATTATTGAATATTTTCATGAGAAAAATATAGTGACGGTTTCCGCTATATTTTGTAACCGGTCTGATGCTTATGTTCTGGAAAGAGCAAAAAAACTAAATATTCCGGCCACTGTTTTTAATAAGTCAGACTTTTATGAAACCGGACATGTACTGCAACAATTGAAACACATTCATCCTGATTTAATCGTCCTTGCAGGTTTTTTATGGAAAGTTCCCCAAGAAATTATCCATACTTTCCCACGAAAAATCATCAACATACATCCTGCACTTTTGCCTAAGTATGGAGGTAAAGGAATGTATGGAGAACGTGTACACCATGCTGTAATTGAGAATCGAGAAAAAGAATCAGGTATTACCATACATTATGTGAATGAAAATTACGATGAAGGTGATATCATCATGCAAGCCAAATGCAAAATCGAACCAATCGATTCTCCTGAAAGCCTTGCAAAAAAAATACACGAATTAGAATATCGTTATTTCCCTGAAACTATCGAGCAACTTCTAATAAGTTAGTAAGTAATTGATTATTGCATATTGGTGTAACTTTCATTAAACCAACTTCAAAAGGATATAAAATGTCGATTATTTATCCGAGTGATACTTAAATCATTGCCAGGTGAATCACCCGGCATGATGATAAGGTTCGCCGCGTATAATAGTAAATGCGCGATATATTTGCTCACACAGTATCAATCGAACCATTTGGTGTGAAAATGTCAATTTGGATAACGAAATCATTCCATTGGCCCGTTGATATACTTTATCAGAAAAACCAAATGCGCCTCCGATTACCAAAACAAGATTCTTTAAGCCCGACGACATTTTTTTCTGTAAAAAATCTGCAAGATTTTCCGAATTAAAGGAAACTCCCCGTTCATCCATTAAATATACCTCGTCTTGTGGAGTAATTTTGGCAAGAATCATTTCTCCTTCTTGTTCCTTTTGCTTTTCTACATCCTTATATACACTTTTAGGTACAATAATATGTATGGAAAAAGGTGCATAATGTTTCAACCGATTTTCATAAATAGCAATTCCTTCTTGTAAATACGATTCGGTGGTTTTCCCTACCCAAATAAAAGTAAGTTTCATGCGATAAAATTCTACCT
>JAVBPN010000220.1:0-4638 GCA_031549585.1 Bacteroidales bacterium | reverse complement strand
TGAGAATCCCAATGAGTGCATTTTTCCCATCAGTCGTCCTTGAAGATTGCGAACTTCTCCAAGCGTAACTGTAAGAACCTTGTCATTCCATATAAAATGAGGCCAACCTCTTTGCTGATAAATATATTTTTCCATTACTTTCTTTACGGCAAATATATAAATTATTTCCGTATTTTTTGCGGCAATTAAACAATGTATTCTCCGCAACATTTATTTGGAAATTTTCAGCTTCGCACTAACCCTTCTTGCATTGGCTCTAACGTTCCTACGGCTGCTTACGAATGGGTTTGTGGACAGCTTTACTATCCCACGTGACAAAAGCTGAAATTGCCGATTTCAGCATGTTTACAGGCAGGACATAAGTTGGTGGTAGTCATTTAAAGTCATCCATTTTCTTTAAATCATCATAGTCAAACCGAATTCGGTTTGAAATTCTAGTATCTGGAAAATCAGCTGATAAATTAGCTTTTAGGTTAAATATAGACCCTCCTTCTTGGTACCATGCTTTAATTCCAATAACTAAAGTATCTTGTTTTATAGATACTTTATAAATTCTCTCATTTGAACCATCATCATGAAATAGAACAGCGTATTTGCATGCAGACTTACCGTGTATGTCTTCATTTTCGGGATATTTCATCAATGAATACTGTCCTTTCGTTTCATTTTGCAGAACTAATAAACTATAATCATTACACCCTGTCAAACCATCCTCGTCAGATGCTCCCATTTTAAAGTTCGTGATAGGAAATAATATTAGCTTCTCTTGATTTTCGCTTTGCACATTAAATTTCATATCATTGTTGATTTTGTATATGTCTTTCCCAAATACGATGTAGTTTTTGTTCAAATATTCTACTTTTAGGAAATATGCTTTTGCACAGTTTTCAGTACTATTCTCAATATTGTACATCGTAAAGCTCTTTTCTAAAATTTGCACAAGAGTGATTTTATCTATTTCAAGTTTTCCAATACTGTTCAGATTGCCATCAAATAATCGAATCTCTCCTTTTAGAAATAAACCATCTGCAACATATTTCTCGAACTTAATTTTGTTTTCTGATAAAATTGAACTTTCAGCAATTACATTTTTTCTATCGTCTGTTTCAGTTGTTGAGCCACTATTTCTTTGTCTACAACTTATCAAAAGTAAGAGTGTTAAAATATAAAACAAATTTTTCATGTTTTTTCTTTTTTAATTTATTGTTTGTCGGCGGATTACCGCCAACGTTCCCCCGATAGGCTGAAAATAACCTCCGTTCGGCAACGGCATTTGCAATGCCGTTACCGAACATTGTCGAATTTCAAATTCGACGAAGATGAAGAGCGGCAATACAATTGACTGCTCAACGGTGGAGGCAAGCCGATGTTAGCAGCATACCCTTTCGTCATTGGTTTTATAAACATTGTCATTTAGTCAAAGTAAAATATTTTCCAATGCTTTTGAGGAAGATCAGCCTGTTTATGATAACCTCTCAATATATTTTCAGGGGCAATTCGTAACAAGTCCTGATTATGCACAGTCATTTCGTGTTCACCGAGTTTGTTATACATCACAACTTCTTCCGTCCCCAACATTTCAGATGTCTGCTTAAAGTATATATTGTAAGCATCTCCATTTCTTTCGTAGTGAAAACGGGGTATGCTTGACACTCTGGGTTTGTAATCCTCAATAGTTGATAACAAAGAAACAGGATAACGTCCGTTTGCTTTTTTATACGCTTCGATGTCTTGTATTAATTGCTCACTCTGCTGTATTACAAAGTCTGTCGTTTTATTCTTCACCGTTTCAAGGAAAGTCATACGAATGACCAAAACCGTCAACGGAATAATGATAAAGTAATAAGGTAAAATATTGTCGAAAACAGGAAACAGGCTCTTTATTTTCTTACGGAATATGAAAAGGGAAATCCCTATACCTAAAATTATAATTGCCGAAAATCTGTTATTAGATACAAAAGCACCCAATGCAGCCGCTAAAACAATAATCGTTGTTATAGTCAAAGCAGTCCTTTTGCAATACAAAGGATATTTGGTGGACTGTTTATTCCGTCCGCTTGAGATGTTCAGTATAAGCCAAATTAGTCCTATCGGGACAAAAAGTAATGATGAAAAACTTCCAATTTGGAAAATATAAGAAAGCCCAACCGCAAAATTGTCATAATCGCCGTGAATGTAAGGAAGGAAAATTCCTGTCGAGATAATGGCTATTGTCAGTAGAATTAAAAATATGTGTTTCATAAGTACTTAATGATTATTACTTGATATTGATAGTTTTCCGGTCAGATGAAACATTAAGTTTATATATTTTTTGTTGCATGCAAGTTACATCTTTTTGTCGCATGTTAAAACTTGTCTTCACACATTTGTGTTTTAAATCCGTGAAATTGCACCCCGCGTTTAGCGGAATATGTCGTACGTTCGGCGGTATGTACTCCCTGCGGTCATGAGAACGCTTCGCTAAGTTGCAATGCCGTTGCCGAACATTGTCGAATTTGAAATTCGACGAAGATGAAGAGCGGCAATACAATTGACCGCTCAACGGAGACAAGAACTGAAGCGGGCGACAAAAGTTCAAATCTTCGATTTTAGCCTACTTGCAGACAGGACGTGAGTTGGATGTTCGGTTTTCTTCTCTTTTATTTCAATTATTTGAACTTTTAAGTATAATGTGATACTATTTCTGAAGCTCCACATTTTCTACATACACGTCCTATGTAGTGACCAGCATTAAAGTCTTCCCACTCATGATTTTTACAATTTTCAATTTTTCTCTGCTTCTCTTTTTCAATGTTAGCCAAGTTTTTAATATGTGATTTTTTTTCTATTAATTGTTTAACGATAGTTTCATTTGAAATAGCCTGCAAAATAGTTTGGTCAGTTATTTTATCAAACGCCCTGTTACGGGATAGTTCGTGTACTGTGTCATCTTTTACAACACCTGCAAACACTTTTTGCGCAAGAAATTTATCAGTAAGTTTTTTGGCTGCCTCCATACGAACTTCGCCATTCTTGTCATTTTTTGCAATATCAACAAGTACTACTTGGTCCGTTAAGTTTTGAATAGCGTATTTGCGTACCCAGTTGCCTCTTGCGTTTTTTGCAATATCAGCAAGCACGGTTTGATCTGTTAGTTTTTTTACAGCCTCTTGGTGTATTTCAGATTCTTTATAGTTGTTCCAGCCTTTGCCGTCTTTTACGACATCGGCAATCAATCGTTGGTCGGTTAGATTTTTAAACGCTACCATACGAATACTATCGCGCTCGTCATTTTTTGCAAAATCGGCAATCACTGCTTGATTGGTCAATTTTTTAGCTGCTGCTTCACGTACCCAAAAGTGTTCATCATCTTTTGCAATACAGGTGAGTATGGCTTGGTCAGTCAAATTTTCAACTGCTGCCACACGAATATTATCGCGCTTGTCATTTTTTACAATATTGGCAAGAATCTCATTTTTAATCAGTTTTTTAACTGCTTTCAATGCTTTCCTTTCATCCTTGCTCGTCCACGCAGGTTTAAAAAGTCCCATAATTTATCCTCCTCTATTTAAATTGTTCCGAAATTTACTTCATTATTCGCCCCACTGACCCCCAACGTGCCGGCGGCTGCTTTTACTATCCCACGAGACAAAAGCTAAAATTACCGATTTCAGCCCGCTTGCAGGCAGGACGCAAGTTGGTGGCTGGCATTGTCATTCCTTCTTTTTTATAGGTAACAATTCAACACCGTTGTACAATATTTTTGTGCTGTCAATTGGTGCATTACAACGGTGTTTATCAGCATACTCAATCTCCAATAATTGTCTCTCGAATTTCATTCCGTCTATTCCCTTTATGTTGACTTTTATAAAAATACTATCATGCTGCTCATAGAAATCAAAAATATAATTATGTTGATGTCTGCGGTTAAGTTTAAACTGTCTGAATGATAGATAATATTTTTCATCATAAGTTATTAGAAAATCATTCTCACCATATTCGTTAGGTATTTTGTCTTGAGAATTTCCATTGTCAAACAGAAGGGTGCCTTTCTCCTTATCAAAGTCAGAGAACAATTCTTCATCTGAATTTCGATTTATTGAGCTAAATCCGTATCTTACTTTTACCTTTTTCTTATCTAACGGTTTTTCTGTTTTCACACGAATACTATTAACATTCCATAATAGCAAAAAGTCTTTATTCAGTTTCAACAGACCAACACCACCTAAAATAAATAGAGTTGTCAGGATTAATAAAGTTCTCTTTCTCTTACTTTTCATATTTTTCAATAACTATTAATTTGCACTTTGCTGGCTTGCGCCTAACGTTCCACGGTTGCTGATGGCGGGCGTTGCGGGCGCTAAACTGTCCGCCAAGACAAAAGGTGGCGCGGGCGACAGGCCTTGATAAACGCACTTTCCGCCCGCTGGAAGCAGACCGCAAGTTGGGTGTTCGGCATTCATATCGTTTCTAAGTTTTACATTGTTAAAATGTAACACGATAATTTGGGGTCATTATAACATATTTATATGTCTACGTGTCCAAGGGCAATGAACAATACACTTTAAACACGTGCTACATCCATATACGTTAACTATTTCATCTCTTGAGGTTGTTGGAGTCCATGTTTTATCTTTCAAAACATGTTTTTCGCAGATA
>JAVBPN010000011.1:0-4006 GCA_031549585.1 Bacteroidales bacterium | reverse complement strand
AAACTGAGAGAAAAAGTTCGCACGAATGCACATCTTGCAGAAACTTCTAAAATGCTTGCTACCATTATCACCGATGCTCCTATCGACTTGGATGAAGAGGCATTGAAACTTAAAAAACCGGATGAACAAAAATTAAGACCTTTATTGGAAGAGCTTGAATTCAGGACATTTGCCAAAAGAATTTTTACTGATTTATCATTAACTTCACCTGCAACTGTTGATACAAAAAAAGTCAAACCCGTTAACCAAGCCCCCGATTTGTTTGGAAACTACGAAGAAACAACAAACATCCCAACAAATGTAAACTCTTTGCAGAATATTGAACATACTTACGAAGTACTTGATACCAAAGAAAAAAGAGCGTCCGCAATTGAAAAGATAAAACAACTGAAACACTTTTGTTTCGACACCGAAACCACAAGCCTTGATCCTATTACAGCACAACTTGTAGGATTGGCAATAAGCATTGAAAAAACAAAAGCATTCTACATCCCTTTCCCTGCCGATCAAACAGAAACTCAAGATATCATCACCGAGTTTGCTGAAATTTTTGCCGATGAAACTATTGAAAAAACAGGACAAAATCTAAAATATGATATCAATGTATTGAAAAAGTATGGCATTGTCTGCAACGGAAAACTATTTGACACAATGCTTGCACATTACCTGATAGACTCCGAATCGCGTCACAATCTTGATTTATTAGCTAAAATTTATTTAGATTATGAAATGGAGCCGATAGAAAATCTTATCGGCAAGAAAGGTATCCAACAAACCAATATGCGTAATGTGGATGTTGAAAAAATCAAGGAATACGCAGGAGAAGATGCAGACATCACATTGCAGGTAAAAAATATTTTAGCTGTGAAATTGGAAGAAGTTGAAGCTGCAACCCTTTTTGAAACTATTGAAATGCCGTTGATGCCGGTGCTTGCCGACATGGAATACACCGGAGTTCGCGTGGATAAAGACATTTTAGATAAATATGCAGCCGATCTGCGAGAAGAAATTATCACTATTGAAGAAAAAATATTCGAACTCTCCGGATCAAGATTCAACATTGCATCGCCAAAACAATTGGGAGACGTGCTTTTCAACCAACTTAAAGTTGTAGAAAAACCGCCGCTTACCAAAACAAAACAATACGCTACCGGCGAGGACGTGTTGGAAGGACTTATTCATAAACATCCGATTGCCCAGCAAATATTGGATTACCGATCTCTTACAAAGCTAAAATCGACTTATGTTGAAGCATTGCCGCTGTTGATTAACAAAACTACCGGACGTATTCATTCTTCCTACAATCAGGCTGTAACAACCACAGGACGGTTGAGTTCCAATAATCCGAATTTACAGAATATTCCAATTAAAACAGAAAAAGGTAGAGAAATCCGTAAAGCGTTCGTTCCACGAAACGAAGACTACACCATACTTTCGGCCGACTACTCGCAAATAGAATTGCGATTAATTGCACATATGAGCAATGATGAAGGAATGATACAGGATTTTCTCGCCGGACATGATATTCACTCAGCAACAGCATCAAAAGTATTTAACACGCCACTGAACGAAGTTACCAAAACTCAACGCAGCCAAGCAAAAGCGGTAAACTTTGGAATAATATACGGTATCTCAGCGTTCGGACTGGCTGATCAATTAGGCATTCCCAACACCGAAGCTAAAAATATCAAGTTGGAATATTTTAGAAAATACAATGCTATTGAGCGTTATATGAACCAAAGCATTGTTTTTGCAAAACAACATGGGTATGTAGAAACCATGTTTGGAAGACGCAGATATTTAAAAAATATTAACTCCGCCAATTCAATGGTGCGCGGAATGGACGAACGAAATGCTATCAACATGCCGGTGCAAGGCACTGCCGCCGATCTCATAAAATTAGCAATGATTAATATTTTCAACGAATTTGAACGACTCAATTTGAAATCTAAAATGACCATACAAGTGCATGATGAGTTAGTGTTTGATGTATACAAACCCGAATTGGAACAAGTAAAGGCTATTGTTAAAGATAAGATGGAAAATGCCGTAAAATTAAGCGTTCCGTTGATTGTAGATATGAACCACGGCAACAATTGGTTGGAAGCGCATTAAAATATAAGAATGACGAATTAAGAATTAATGTGTAATTGAAAACCGGCGCCATAAGTTTTTTTAAGCCACAAACCGAAAAACCGGTCATATACTTTGAATACATTATTGTCTGAAGTAATTATTTCTTTATCCAGCAATTGTTTTACAGCTGTTTGCACAGAGCTGGGGGAAGTCAATCCGTGTTTTTTTACAAATGCTCCTGAAGTAATACCTTTGGCCTCTCCTTCTTTAGCAATAGCAATTAACGTTTCCTTTTGCTTTTCAGTCAAAAACGACAACAATCCTAAAAACATTTGTTCATAAGAAACAACTATTTGTTCTATGAGCAAAAGCACCATATCTCCGGAAAAATGAGCAATACTATCCATCAACGCATAAATTTCATTAAATACACATTGAATATACCATGTGTGCCCTTCAAAAAGGTGATACACCATTCTTATAGTATCTTCCGAAATTTTCTTTTTCGCCTGCTTAAAATATTTTGCTACAAAAGAAACATAAATTTCTTCATCAATAACATCAAGAGTCAGTAAAGCAACACTTTGATAAAAGGGGCGAGAGGATGACAAAAAGATATTTTGCATCAAATGCCGCTGACTTCCTGCAAAAATAAAATGTGTGTTTTTACAATGCTGCACATGCGTGCGCAAAACAGCTTCAATATTTGTTTCCGGATATTTAGCAATCTGTTGAAATTCATCAATAGCAACAATACAAGGCTTATCGGCTTGCTCAAGATATTCGAATATCTCTTCCAATGTAAATTCAGGACGAACAATTTCGCCTAACCCAATATCAAAAACCGGCTGCCCGGTAATCGCATCTATTTTAAAAGCAGTCCGAAGCGAACTGATAGCATAAAAAAAAGCTTCTGTAAACTTCTTACCCCTGGGTTTCAACGTTTCAAATATCTCTTTCCCTAATTTAAATACAAACTCTTTCAAAGATGTGGTGGCATAAATATCAATAAAAAAAGTATAGTATTTTTTTTGAAACAGAGGCTGATGATAACAATGTTGAATAAGCCCTGTTTTTCCCATTCGGCGGGGAGAAATCAATGCAATATTATTTCCATTGGAAAGCTTTTTTATAATTTCTTTAGTTTCTTTCTCCCTATCGCAGAAATATTCAGGAGCAACATAACCGGAGGTGATAAACGGATTCATCTTATTTACTATTTTTATGCAAAGATAATTATTATTTATCAATAATTCAAATTTAATTATTGAATTTAAATTATTGAATTTTCATAATTATTATAATTTATTAATATTAAAGTAATTAAAAATTAAAATAATTATTAATTACTAATTCCTGATTTTTTCTTACCTTTGTAAAAATATAATATCATGAAAAATATTTTAATCATTATCCCTGCCCGTTATCAAAGCTCCCGCTTTCCCGGCAAGCCCTTTGCTTTGATTGCAGGAAAAGAAATGCTGCTGCGTGTGGCAAATATTGCCGATTATGTTTGCAGAAAAAAAAGTACTGCTGATATAAGTTGCAACTACATGATAGCAACCGACAGCAAAGAAATTGAAGAGCGTTGCCATCAATGGAATGTGCCGGTAGTGATGACTTCCGAAAGTTGTGCAAACGGAACGGAACGTTGCTGGGATACCTTGCAAAAACTAAACATTCAGCCCGATTTAATTATAAACTTACAAGGCGACAACCCGCTTTGCCCCCCACCGTTTTTAGAAAATATCATCAACACTTGGATTTCTGATAATGAAGCAATAGCGGGCGTTTTTACACCATATTTGCATTTATCCTGGAATGAACTTGCCGAACTTATCGAAGCTAAAAAAACCGCACCCTACAGTGGAACTACTGTAATGACCGACAAACAAGACTTTGCCCTTTGCTTTTCAAAAACAATTATTCC
>JAVBPN010000370.1:0-14795 GCA_031549585.1 Bacteroidales bacterium | reverse complement strand
TATGCTTATGACAATTACGCCAATATTCAATAGTCGATTATCAATAGTCAATTACTTAGCCGTATGCGCTAACGATGTCATCCAGGTATTTCCTGTTATTCGCCAATCGAGGTACTTTGTGTTGCCCACCTAACTTACCCCGCTTCTTCATCCAATTAAAAAACGTCCCTTTAGGCATAATCCTGACAAGCGGCATCCGTAAAGTAATATTTTTACTGCGCTTGGCTTCATAATCCGAATTAAGGGAACACAAAGTTTTATCCAGTGTCTGTGTAAAAAGATCCAAATTGGATGGCGCTTTTTCAAACTCGATGAGCCATTCATGTGCCCCGTTATTCTCATTGTCCATATATATTGGGCCGGCAGTATATTCATTAATTACAGCCCCTGTTTCGTGGCATGCTGTTTTCAGCGCCCGTTCGGCATTGTCTACAATCACTTCTTCACCAAAAGCATTGATAAATTGTTTGGTACGGCCGGATATTTTAATCTTATATGGAGATAATGATGTAAAAGAGATCGTATCACCAATCATATAGCGCCATAACCCAGAATTAGTAGTGATCACCATAGCATAATTATGACCAACTTGCACTTCCTCAAGCGTCAATGCTTTTGGAAATTCCTGTTCTATTTGTTCGAGCGGAATAAATTCATAGAATATACCATAATCCAGCATCAACAACATATCGTCTTTTTCAGGTTCATCTTGCAAAGCAAAAAAACCTTCTGAGGCATTGTACGTTTCCATATAATGCATGTTATCTGATGGAAACATATTTCTATATTGCTCCTGATAAGGTGCAAAGCTTACTCCACCATGTATGAAAAGCTCCATATGCGGCCATACTTCCAGCAAATTGTCTTTCCCCGTGTAATCAAGTATATGTTTCATCAGAACCATATTCCAAGACGGCACTCCGGTAAAAGCAACTACATTTTGCTTAATTGCTATTTGGGTAATTAGATCCAATTTCGTATCCCAATCACTGATCAATGCCGTTTGAATCGGCGGAGTCCGTAAAAGATTGGCCCATGCTGGTATATTTTGAATCAATATAGCCGACAAATCTCCTGAACAAGACTGGCTATTCTCATTATCTATCCGATGGCTTCCTCCCAATGTTAATGTTTTCCCTGTAAAAATCCTCGTCTTCTTCTGATTTGCACCATATACCGCCAAAACGTCTTTCCCGCCCTGATAATGGCATTTTTGCAATGATTCTTTAGTTACAGGAATAAATTTACTTTTGTCACCTGTCGTACCCGATGACTTAGCAAACCATTTCACAAGGCCCGGCCATAAAATATCCTGTTCGCCGTTCCGCATTCTGTCAATATACGGCTTAATGCTTTCATAAGTTTGCACAGGCATTTGTGTCTGAAAAGTCGCCACATCATGAATCTGATCAAACCGGTACCTTTTTCCCCATTCGGTATTTTTCGCTTTCTCGAGCAAATCAAACAAATAATATTCCTGCACACGAAACGGTTGTTCTCTGAACAGATCTATTTGTTTTAACCTATTTGAATAGATGATATTAAAAATCGAATGAATTATCGACATAAATGATGATAAAATCCATTTTAGTATTGACTATATTATCAACACATTAATGACATAAAATGTGCGCGACAAACACATAAAAAATGTAGCCAAATTTATCGAATTCTTTATAAACTACCAAAATTTATGAATTTGATGTATTTTTGCAAAACTCAAAAAAAAGATGTTTTTATTCTAAAAACGGATTATTTATTACGCAAAAAAAATTATTGATATAATGCAAAAGAAATTATTATTGGGCGACGAAGTGATTGCGCAAGCAGCTATAGATACCGGATTATCGGGTATTTATGCCTATCCGGGCACTCCGTCGACCGAAATTATGGAATATATTCAATCGTCGAAAGAAGCTGCTGAGAAGCACATACACTGCACATGGTCAACCAACGAAAAAACAGCCATGGAAACAGCGCTTGGCATGTCATATTGCGGAAAACGCGCTATGGTTTGCATGAAGCATGTCGGACTTAATGTGGCTGCTGATGCATTTATCAATTCAGCCATCACAGGCGTCAATGGCGGATTAATCGTTATATCTGCCGACGACCCGTCGATGCATTCTTCGCAAAATGAACAAGACTCCCGTTTTTATGGTAAATTTGCTTTATTACCTATGCTAGAGCCTTCATCCCAACAGGAAGCATATGATATGGTTTTCTATGGGTTTGATCTTTCAGAAAAACTTGGAGTACCTATATTAATGCGTATCACAACACGCATGGCTCATTCACGTACTGGTGTTTCACTGCGATCGAAGAAAGAGCAGAATACAATCGGGCTTCCAAAAGATCCGCGACAATTTGTTCTTCTGCCCGGAATCGCCCGCCAACGTTATAAAAAGTTACTGGAACAGCAATCTGGATTTGAGCAAGAAGCAGGTAAATCCGGATATAATGTGTTTATTGATGGCAAAGATGCATCTTTGGGTATTATTACATGCGGTATAGCATTTAATTATTTAATCGAAAGTTATCAAGGCGCGCCATGTCCCCATCCGGTTGCCAAAATTACGCAATATCCCGTTCCTTCCTCTTTAATTGCCCAATTAACTGCAAAATGCAAGAAAATTCTTGTATTGGAAGACGGTTATCCTTTCATAGAAGAACAATTAAAAGGGTTAATTCCCAACCCGCAATTTGAAATCAAAGGGCGTCTTGAAGGTACTATTCCTCGCGACGGAGAATTAGATCCCAACATAGTTGCTAAAGCATTGGGATCAGGAATAACATCTACCATACCTATTCCCAATGTGGTAGTTAACCGACCGCCGGCTTTGTGCAAAGGATGCGGACATATAGATATGTACCTTGCTTTGAATGATGCCCTGAGCGATCAAATACCGGGACGCGTATTTTCTGACATCGGTTGTTATACGTTGGGTGCATTGCCACCTCATTTGGCAATCAATTCATGTGTAGATATGGGGGCTTCTATTACGATGGCCAAAGGCGCAGCAGACGCTGGTTTATTTCCGTCAGTAGCCGTTATTGGAGATTCTACCTTCACCCATTCGGGAATGACAGGACTATTGGATGCGATTATGGAAAATACTCCTTTGACTGTGATCATTTCCGATAACCTGACCACCGGCATGACCGGAGGGCAACAATCTTCAGCAACCGGTTTGATTGAAAAAATATGCCTCGGATTAGGTCTATCTGAAGACCGGCTGAAAGTCCTTACGCCTCTGAAAAAATATCATGAAGAAAATGTAGCTGTGCTTAAAGAAGCGTTGCAATATAAAGGCACTTCTGTAATCGTATTCCGCCGCGAATGTGTCCAAACGGCTGCCAGAAGGGTGAGAAATAAAAACAATGATTAAACTTATCTGAAAATAAACGTGAAAACAGACATTATATTAGCCGGAGTAGGCGGACAAGGTATTCTTTCTATAGCCACCGTAATTGGTTTGGCTGCCGTCAACAGTAAACTAAACATCAAACAAGCGGAAGTACATGGAATGAGCCAACGCGGCGGAGCAGTATATTCCAACCTCCGACTGTCCGATGCGCCAATCGCTTCCGATTTGATTCCTTTGGGCAAAGCAGACATTATTTTATCTGTCGAACCTATGGAAGCTCTTCGTTATTTACCTTATCTGTCCAATGACGGATGGGTAGTGACCAATATCCATCCTTTTGTCAACATTGACAACTATCCGGATATTGAATCAATCAAAGACTCTTTAGATATCATTCCTCACCATGTGTTGCTTGATGCAGATGCCATTGCTTCAGAATGTGGCAACACAAGGGCATCGAACATGGTCATGCTCGGCGCTGCCATTCCTTTTATTAAGATGAACCTTGAAGACATGAAAACCGCCGTTAGTCAAATGTTTTCCAGGAAAGGACAAGATGTGGTAGATATGAATATTCGTGCACTTTGTGCCGGATATGAAATTTCCGTCAAGGAACAAAAGGGATAAGCAAGCATGGTCAGATTATTGACCATTAATCATTAAACATTAATCATTGCTTTCTTGTGCTTGGCAAAAGTAAGATCAAACTGATCCGTTCATTGGAACACAAGAAATACCGTCATCAAAATGGATTATTTCTTGTAGAAGGCGACAAAATGGTACGCGAAATCCTTTTGTCTTCTTTGGAAGTGAAATATCTTTTTGCCAAACCTGATTGGCTGTCTGGATTACCTGATTCTCTAACATCGAAAGCAACCGAAATAACAGAAATTGACGATCGGGAATTGTCGCAAATCAGCTTTCTGAAAACGCCCAATCAAGCGTTGGCATTAGTAAAAATTCCACAATATGAATTCGACTATAAGGAATTGTCCAATGGGCTGTCTTTGTATTTGGATGAAGTGCAAGATCCCGGCAATTTAGGAACTATTATCCGTGTTGCCGACTGGTTTGGCATTCATCACATTGTATGTGGAGTAGGTTGTGCTGATCCGTATAACCCAAAGGCCGTGCAATCTACGATGGGAGCGCTCATCCGAGTTAAAACATACCAGGATGACACATCATTTTTTCGGAATTTGAATGCACAATTGCCACAATTTCCAATATATGGCACTTTTTTAGACGGCGAAAACTTATACCAAAAATCCCTGCCAAATAAAGCAGTAATCGTGATGGGTAACGAATCAAAAGGCATTAGTTCCGATGTGGAGCAATATGTAAATCAGCGCATTTTAATTCCCTCATACCCTCCGAATGTGCCGACATCAGAATCCCTGAATGTTGCCATAGCAACGGCTATTGTTTGTGCAGAATTCCGTAGGACTCTTATCACACATTAATTCCAACTTAAACAACTGCTCCATTCAACAATTTATTCAAAATTTATCTATAACTCGAAATCCTTTTTTAATTTTGCGCGGCTAAATCAAAACAAAACCCATTATGGCGCGCATATTTATCAAAGCAAGTACCTGCTTGTTTTTTATATGTCTTGTATATAATTTATCGGCTCAACAGACACAAACGGAAAAACTATTACAAATGTTGGTCGATCGCAATGTGGTGACAAAAGCCGAAGCGGATTCCGTATTAAAAGCCGATGCCATCGATAGGACATTACGCGATCAACTATTAATCGGAGCAGACAACAAATTGCCCGCATTGAAAGATACTGCACCATTGCCTGCAATTACCAAAGTAAGGGATGTGTTTAGTTCTCCATATATGAAGATTGGTGGATTTGCACAGCCATTTTTCCAAGCTTCCGATCAAAATTTGAATCCGGCAGCTCCTGAACCTATTCATAATGAATTTCGTGTGCGACAAGCTGTTATATGGGCTGAAGGCCGTATTGCAAAAAATTTCAATTATTTGATTGGCTTTGATTTTGCCGCTGTGAATCTCGACGAAGTTTATGGGGAATGGGTGCCAGCGGACTTTTTCAACGTACGTTTTGGACAATATAAAGTTCCGTTTACAATTGAAAACCCATCGGCCATCATCCGGTTGGAGAGTGCTTCATATACGCGGTCTGTTGCCGCTTTAGCCGGCATTAATGGAGACGTTATCGGCAATAAAACCGGACGCGATTTTGGATTCCAACTTTCAGGAAATCTTTTGAAACAAAAAAATCATTTTTTGATCCAATATTGGGCTGGATTATTCCAAGGGACTGGAACCAACATACGCGATAATAACAATGTAAAGGATTTTGCCGGAACATTGGCTATTCAACCGATGTTGGGATTACGTTTTGCTGCCAGTATGTATGCCGGACAAGCATATTATCTGAAGCAAGGAGATCTTGAAGCTGCTAACCATGTGCGCAATCGTTGGAGTTTGGGCGGAGAATATATTGGCCGCCTGATATGTGCCCGTTCCGAATGGATCAACGCCAATGACGGAGGTATCGATAAAGAAGCGCTATATGGGACTGTGATGTGGCGTTTTATTCCTGATAAATGGGAAACATTCTTTAAGGTTGACTATTTCAACACCAATAAAAGCATGGATACTATTGTTACGGAATACACTTACGGTGTTAATTTCTATATTGCACGCCTCAACCGGATACAATTAAATTATATTTATTCGGACTATTCAAGCAAATATGCACAATTCGATGCCAGCAAAATTGTTGCTCAATTGCAATTATTTTTCTAATGCTGATAATACGGTTATTATTTTGTCAACCCTCCGCCCAATGCCTTGTATAAAGTAACCACAGATAACATCTCATCGAGGATCGCCGAATTAAGGGCTGTTTCGGCATCAAATAATTGCCGTTGTGCGTCTAACACATCGATATAGCTGATTACGCCATTGACATATTGTAACTGTGCCAATTCATGATACGTTTTTGCAGACTGATACAGTAGCTCATGCGATTGCCTTACTTCATGCATCTTATCGAAAAAAACAATAGCATTGTTCACTTCTCTAAAAACGTTCAAAATCGTCTGTTGATAACGATATACTTCCTGTTCATACATTTCTTGAGCTGCTTTATGCCGCGCTTTGTTTTTACCCATTTGAAAAACCGGCCCAGTGAGCGATTCGGCAATAAACCATGCCGGGCTTTTCAAAAAATCAGTCAGGTCTGTATTCTCCAATCCATATCTACCGGTGATCCGAATAACCGGAAACATATCGGTATAAGCAATACCAACCTCAGCATTAGCCTGAATTAACTGCTGTTCTGCCAATAGCACATCAGGCCGGCGCTTAAGCAATGTTGAGGGCAGATCAACCGGCAAACCGTCCGGAATCTGCCAGCTATTGATGTCGTTACCACGTGGAATAGTACCTGTCGGATACTCGCCCAACAATACTGAAAGATCATTCTCTTTTTCTTCGATGCGGTTTTCCAATCTGGGAACCATTGTTTCAGTACGAGCCAATTCCACCATGCTTTGGCGATAGGGAATTTCCGAAGTAAGGCCTCCTTCGTAACGTAATTTGGCAAATTGTACCTCCTCACTACGCGCCTGCATGGTTTGTCGCACAATAAATAATTCCCGGTCAAGCGCTTTCAGCTCAAACCAAGTTTGAGCCACCTGTGCCACAAGAGTCAAATGCAAAGCTCGCTGTGCTTGCACCGTTTGCAAATAAGAAGCCATCGCCGCCTCGTTTTGCCAACGTAAATTGCCCCAAATATCGACCTCCCAACCAAAAGTAAGAACAGCACGCGCCTCAGATGTAGATTTTTCTCCATTTCCTCCATAATTCAATACCTCTTTCTGATCGTATGCTTCCACACCTATGCCGGGCAATAGATCTGCACGGGCTATACGCCGCACATACATTGTTTCACGGATACGTGATGCAGCAATCAGCATATCTTTATTATTATTGAGCGCTTTATCTATTAATGACTGCAATACCGTGTCTGTATACAAAGTACTCCAACCGATATCGGCAGTTACGCCTTCCATCCAAGCCGTACTATCAAACGTTGATGGTAAGTTTAATTCGGGTCGGCTGAATTTTTGGCCTAATTTACAGGATTGAAAAACAAACCCCAAAGCAATTATGGTCAAGATATATTTGAATGAATTCATTATTCAATAAACTAGCAAGTTATACAGATTTTGTTTTTTTATTTTGGTTAAATCTATTTTTAAAAAATTCAGAAAATTTTAATTCCGGAATCTTAAACCTTTCTTTGAAACGATATATCAATACAAAAAAGAAAGGAACCAAGATGATGCCGAAAATAATAGCAGCAATCATTCCAAAAAATACGCCAGTACCAATGGAATGACGGCTAGCCGAACCCGGACCGGAAGCAAGTACCATTGGCAACATCCCCAATACAAAAGCTAATGAAGTCATTAAAATAGGCCGGAAACGCAATTTTGATGCTTGTATGGCTGCATAAATCGGCTGCATACCAGCCTCCACCTGCACTTTAGCGAATTCCACAATTAGAATAGCATTCTTAGCCGCCAACCCGATCAATGTCACCAATCCAATTTGAAAATAAATATCATTGTCCAATCCCAATGCCCAGATTCCCAAATACGCACCAAGTGCAGCAACCGGCAACGAAAGGATAACAGCTATAGGAATACTCCAACTCTCATATTGCGCAGCAAGAAAAAGAAATACGAACAGGATAACCAATCCGAACACAAGCCCTGTTTGCCCGGAGGCTTTTTGTTCCTGAAATGACAATCCACTCCACGCCAAACCAATGTTTTCCGGCAAATTTCCACGAACAATATCTTCAATCTCGGACATCACTTGCCCCGAACTATAGCCTGCCGCCGGAGTTACTTGTATTGAAGCCGATGTGTACATATTAAACCGGCTGATATTTCCTGGTCCGGTGGTATAATGTAAATTGCCAAGCGTAGTCAAAGGCACCATATTGCCATTGGAGGCTTTGACAAAAAACAGGTTGATATTGTCTGCCGATAAGCGGTATGACTCGTCAGCCTGTATGTATACACGATAAATCCGGTTGAACATATTAAAATCGTTCACATATACCGAGCCTAAATAAGCCTTCATAGTCGAAAAAATATCGGAAACAGGTATCCCGAGAAGCTTTGCTTGATCCCGATCCACGTCAAAATATAGTTGAGGGATTTCCGATTGTAGTGAAGAAGAAGCATTGGCAATTTTTTTGTTCCGATTCGCTATGTGAATAAAAGAATCGGATGCTGCTACCAGATCATCCCATGTTGCGTCGGAACGGGCTTGTAATTTCATCTCTACACCGCCAGCTTCACCAAGTCCGGGAATAGCAGCCGGACGACTCACAAAAGCCCTTATTTCAGGATAATTATAAAATTCATTTTGTACGTCGTGAATAACATCATCCACACTCTGGTCGCGTTGTTTCCATGATTTTAAGATCACCGTAAGTGTGGATCGTCCTTGATTAGTACCCACACGAGGACTTGAACCGGTAACATTTTGAACATAATCTACCGCTTCATGGTTATCAAGATATGCAATAGCACGTTCCGTAACCGACCGAATCCGTTCGAGCGTAGTCCCTTCGGGCATTTCAAGTTCAACTGTAAAATAACCTTGATCTTCTTGAGGAATAAAACTCGTAGGAATAAAACGATTAAGTACAAAAATCAATACCAATAACATTCCAAAAGCGGCCATTATACGTCGTGGACGATTGATCACCCGCAAGATAATATTGGCATACCATTTATTGCTCACATTTAACCAATAGTTTATTTTACGGAATACGATATGCTTCTTTTTTCGTTTGTCCACCGGACGCAATATCAAAGCACACAGGGCCGGACTTAAAGTAAGCGCCACTACAGCGGAAATAAGCACTGATACCACAATAGTGATCGAAAATTGACGATAGAGCGATCCGGTGATGCCTGCAAGGAAACTCACAGGAACAAATACTGCTGCCAATACCAGGGAGGTTGCAATTATTGCTCCTGTTAGCTCTCTCATGGCAATATGTGTTGCTTCACGTGCCCCAAGTCCCTTTTCCGCCATGTTCCGTTCAACGTTTTCCACTACTACAATGGCATCATCTACCACAATCCCAATAGCAAGCACTAATCCCAGCAGAGTGAGCATATTGAGCGAAAATCCCATGATGAGCATAAACCCAAACGTACCGATAAGCGAAATAGGTACAGCTAAGATGGGAATAATGGAAGCCCGCCAACTCTGCAGCGACAGAAAAACAACAAGAATAACAAGGAACAGGGCTTCAAATAAAGTTTTATATACTTCATGAATGGACTCAGAAATATACTTGGTCATATCAAATGGTACAAGAAAACTCAACCCTTCGGGAAAATCCTTTTCTATTTCCGCCATTGCTACACGTATTTCCTCGGCAACTTCTATAGAATTAGCGCCTGGTAATGTGTAAATACTCAAGATAGCAGCATTTTTCCCATTTAATCCGCTTTCGGTACTATATGACTGTGCCTCGAGTGAAACCCTTGCCACATCACGCATCCGTATAATTGACCCATCGTTATCGGCTTTAATAACTATATCTTCAAATTCAGTAACAGTTGATAACCTCCCCTGAGCCGTAATTGGTGTTGCCACATCAATATGTGTAACAGGTGGCTTTCCAAATTCTCCGGCTGCTGACTCCCGGTTTTGATCCTTGAGCGCATCTTGCAAATCCTTAACCGTAAGTCCAAAACTTGCCATACGGTCTGGGTACACCCAAATCTGCATTCCATAGTAACGGCCACCCACACTAGATATACGCCCCACTCCGGGAATACGCCGAAGAACATCCACCACATTGATGGTCGCATAGTTGCTTAAATAAATTTCATCATATTTGGGGTCACTAGATACAAGTGCGATGGTCATCAATTGATTAGCCGCTTGCTTTTCGACCGAAATACCATTTTGTAATACTTCGGCTGGCAAACGAGGTTCGGCTAACTTTATACGATTCTGAATTTCTACCGCAGCAAGATCGGGATTGGTATTTACATCAAATGTTACCGTAATAGATAAGCCCCCAGAGTTGGTACTGCTGGATTCCATATAAAGCATCCCCGGCGTTCCGTTAAGTTGCTGTTCGATAGGCGTAGCTACTGCCTGCGATACAGTAGTAGCATTGGCTCCAGGGTAAGATGTACTAATCCTCACCACAGGCGGAGTAATTTGAGGATATTGCTCAACAGGCAATATAATTAATCCAATAATACCAACAATAACTATCAATAACGAAATGACAGTAGAAAGTACCGGACGATCGATAAAAAAACCGGTTTTCATTGTATGCCCTCCTTTCTGAAATATTTGATGCTATCCTGTGCCTTTAACCGCTGTTCCTCCTCAATTGTACGGGGAATAACCATCTGTCGGTTAGATAATTTCTGATAACCTTCTGTCACAATATGCTCATTAGGTAAAAGCCCTCTTGTAACTACAATGTTATTATCGCGTTCATAGCCGGTTTCCACATATCGCTTTTCAGCAATGCTGTCGGGACGTATCACAAAAATAAATGCGCCACCTTTTTCAATGGAAATAGCCTTACGCGGTACCACCACTACATTTTCCAATACATCTAACAAAAGTTTTACCCGTGTAAATTGGCCGGGAAGCAATACTTGATTCGGGTTGGGCAGTATAGCCCGGACTCCAAATGTTCCGGTTTTAGGATCTACTTGTGGCGAAGCAAAATCAACAATCCCTTTTTCGGCATATATGCTGTTATCAGCAAGCGTCACCGTAACTGTAGGTTGCCAAGAACGAGTTGTGTCTAATTCACCCAAATGTACATTACGCCGTTGACTTCGTAAATAATCGAGTGCTGTCAACTTAAATTCAACAAACACGGTATCACGCTTCACGACCGTAGCAAGTAAAGAAGTATTTGATTGTCCGACCAACGAACCAATATCAACATACCGTTCGCTAATATATCCAGACAAGGGTGACCGCACGACCGTATAACTAAGCTCCAACTCTGCCTGTTGTAAATCAGCCTTACTCATGGAAACATTTGCTCTAGCCATATCGTAAGCTGCTTCAGCATTATCGAGATCCAACTTACTAGCGGCATTTTGCTGGTATAAAGGTCGAAGCCGTTCCGCATCACGTTGTGACTTAGCTTCCTGAGCTTCATCTTTTTTTAACTGAGCTTTTGCTTTTTCAACTTTAGCACGGTATAATAAATCATTGATATAGAAAAGCGGTTCTCCCTTGCGGACCTCTCTTCCTTCATCAAAGGTCATTCGTTCCAAAAAGCCTTCAACCCGGGCATGGACTTCCACATGGCGCAATGCCCGAATCATTCCCACATATTCACCATATATCTCGATATTATCGGACTTAGCCGATTCAATCTCAACAACGGGTGGGCGAGGCTTTTCCTCTTTACAAGAATAAGTAAATACTAAAATGAATAAGTAAATAAAAGACGAAACGCGTCCCAAACGGAGGCGTTTGCCGATATTGGCATCAAACGGATAATTGGTCATATTACATATATAATTTGTTTCCGACAACGGAAAAATATAAAGTCCTGTTTTGGCCGCAATACTGGATCGCTAGATCAAATTTTAAACAAAGAACTGTATCATCTCCGTTATTAGTACAAATATTTTACCATTTTGTGCACATGCGGATAAAATATTTTATCCGAAAAGCGGATAAATCGTGTGATTTTTTTCACCTTTAAATGGTTAAACTTTTTTGCTGAGGCGATAAAATATTATTTTTGTACGATAATCAACCATTAAATGATGTAAAAAATGAAATCAAAAATGTTAATTCTTCTCCCGGTAGCTGTATTGATGGTTGCCTGTGGCAACAAAGGACAACAAACACAAACTCATGAGCATGAACACGACATGTCTAAGGTAAAGAAAGTAATTGGCGCACAAGTATTTATTAAACCCGAAAAGGTTGTTGATTTTTTGGCTGTTACAGATGATTTAGTTACAAAATCTCGTGCTGAAGCAGGTAATATAAGCTATACATTATATCAAGACCCCAAAGACAATACAAAGTTTTTTGTTTTTGAAGAATGGAAAGATCAAGCTGCCATTGATTTTCATTTTGCAACGGAACATTTTCAAAATTTTGGAAAGACTTTAAATGAGTGTGCTGCATCGCCTGCTGTAATAACCATTTATGATTGTCCTTCACAGAAAAACGGATAAAACCGAAAATCTGCATAAAACCAAATGGCAAAAACAGCATTAATTACGGGAATTACAGGACAAGATGGTGCTTATTTAGCGGAATACTTGCTAAAGAAAGGATATATCGTACACGGATTAAAACGACGGAGCTCAATGTTCAATACCGATCGTATTGACCATTTATACCAAGACCCACATTCCGAAAACAAGAACTTCATATTGCATTACGGCGACATGACGGATTCGACCAATTTGATTCGTATTGTGCAGGAAACGCAACCGGACGAAATCTATAATTTAGCTGCTCAAAGCCATGTAAAAGTTAGCTTTGAAACACCCGAATACACAGCAAATGCCGATGCCATTGGCACTTTACGGATATTGGAAGCCGTAAGGCTTTTGAAATTAACTGAAAAAACCCGATTCTACCAAGCAAGTTCTTCAGAACTTTATGGTTTAGTACAAGAAGTGCCCCAAACAGAAAAAACTCCGTTTTATCCGCGAAGTCCTTACGCTGTAGCCAAATTATATGCCTATTGGATTACAGTAAACTATCGTGAAGCGTACAACATGTATGCTTGCAACGGAATCCTTTTCAACCATGAATCGCCAATACGGGGAGAAACATTTGTCACCCGGAAAATTACGCGAGCTGTTGCTAAAATCACGTTAGGTATGCAGCAAAAAATGTATATGGGTAATCTTTCGGCTAAACGTGATTGGGGACACGCCAAAGACTATGTCAGGGCGATGCACTTAATGCTCCAACAAGAAAAAGCCGAAGATTTTGTGATTGCTACAGGAATCACAACCGAAGTAAGAAAATTTATTGAAATGGCCTTTACCGAAGTAGGGCTTGAAATATCTTTTCAAGGTGCAGAAACTTCAGAAATAGGAAAAATAACCGGTATCGACGAGGAAAAAGTACGTAGTGTCGTTGGAGAAGATTATTTGGGACAAGTCAGGACATTGCTTGGCAAAACCGTTGTGGAAGTCGATCCGACATATTACCGGCCTACCGAAGTCGACCTGCTGATTGGCGATTCGTCAAAAGCAAAAAATAAATTGGGTTGGATCTTAAAATACAACTTATCCTCATTACTAAATGATATGGTCATTAGTGACATCAAGTTAATGAAAAAAGAACTCCATCTGAGAGCAGGAGGATTTCAAACTCTTAATTACTATGAGTAATAATACTTATAGTATATAATCACCTTAATCTTAAGCATCATGAAAAACATATCCAAAAATGTAATCGGTCTTCTATGGGCAATTGTGCTAATTGGTTTTTCGTCGTCCATATACGCTCAATCTGACAAAACCTACACAGCAAAATCACCTAACGGAAAAATAGTCCTTACGGTAACTGCTGGGAAAGACATCAAATGGCAAGTAAACCATGAAAATACGCAAGTTATTACGCCATCAACCATTTCGATGACGCTTTCTACCGGCGAAATGCTCGGAAAAAACGTAAAAAGCCCTAAAGCCGAAACATCTTCGGTAAATACTTCATTTGCCACTCCTTTCTACAAAAGGAGCAAAGTGATAGATCAATACAATCAATTGGCTTTAAAATTCAAGGATTATGGTGTCGAATTTCGTGTTTATAATGATGGCGTGGCCTATCGCTTTGTAACCAGTAGGAAAGGAGAAATAACCATAAAGAATGAAGAGGCCAATTTCAACTTTGCGGGTGATTATAAGGCTTTCGTTCCTTACATCAACGATATGCGCCAAGGTGAACGTTATTCTTATTCTTTCGAATCTTTTTACGACGAAGTCAAACTATCCGAAATGAGGCCTGATTCGATGTCGATTACTCCTTTACTTGTTGATTTGGGCAACGGAAAGAAAGTCGCCATTTTAGACATGGATTTGGAAGACTATGCCGGTATGTTTTTGGTGATTAATAAACAAACCAAACGTGGTTTGCAAAGCGAATTTGCGCACTATCCTTTAGAAGGAAGAATGGCAGGCATCAACTTTATTGCAACCAAACGTGCGGATTACATAGCAAAGACAAAAGGAACACGCACATTTCCTTGGCGTGCTGTGGTTATCAGCGAAAAAGACATTGATTTGGCCAATACTGATATGGCACAAAAGCTGGCTTCACCATCCAGGATTAGCGATGTTTCATGGATCAAACCGGGTAAAGTTTCATGGGATTGGTGGACCA
>JAVBPN010000198.1:0-8067 GCA_031549585.1 Bacteroidales bacterium | reverse complement strand
ATGTGATATGGCTGCTGTATGCCAATATTTCATCAAAATTTTCCTCTGTGTATACAGGAGAATAAGTATGGGCAGGCACTTTCATTTCCTCGTGCGCCAATCGGGCTTCATTGATAGAGCTGGCCGATACACTTCGGATGTATGGGCGGATTATTGGAAATACACCCCACATGGCAAATCCTTTGAATGCTAAGATGATTTCAACTCCTGCCTGTGTGCCGACATCGCGAATTATGGATAAATTGCGATGTAGTAATGCCTTGTCGATTACATAACAAGGAGATGGTATTTGGGAAATATCCATGTTATTCGGATTTTTTCAATTTCCACCTGCGATGTGACCACAACCAATATTGCGGGGCTTTCCGTATGGTTTCTTCCAGCAATTCAACATGCTTTTGGGTGATTTCCATCGGTGGCGCTTCTGCAGCATTTTCCGCAATTAAAGTTGTGTTAACCACATAATACCCACGCTTGACCCGCCATATTTCGTAATATACAACAGCGGTATTATAACGTTTCGCCAATTTTTCGATTCCCGTATAAATCGCTGTATCTTGGTTCAGGAAAGTCGTCCAATAATTGGCCGGGCTGGGGTGTGGAGATTGATCTGAAAGAAAACACAAGGCAGTTAGCCTGTTTTCTTCAATATTTTTGTTGATTTCGCGGATGGCCATATTGGAGGGTACCGCAATTGTTCCATATTTGGTGCGTAAATCATAAAAAAATCGATCAAAGAGTTTATTGTTTAAAGGTTGATACAAGGTAGCATGTTGATAAGCGATGGTCCCTTGCAATGTTGCCAACCATTCCCAATTTCCATAATGCCCTGTAACGAAAAGTATTTGCTTGTTCTTCTTGCTTAAATCGTCAAACATTTCGGGATTGCTGTAGCGAATCCGCTGATGCATCTTTTTCTTGCTGATATTCAAAACCTTGATCGATTCCAAAAACAAGTCACACATGAAAAGATGAAATTGTTTGGCTATCTGTTTGCGCTCTTTTTCAGTTTTCTCCGGAAATGCCTTCTGCAAGTTTTCCATGATTACTGAATATCTGTACCTCGCCACATAATGAACGATCAAATAAAAGAAATCGGAAATCAGATAAAGTCCGCGCATCGGAAGCGCTGCCAATAACCAACAAAAAGCATAAAATATTTTATATAAAACCATCATGTGCTTTTGCATTTATTTCTTGCAAAGCTACATTTTTTCATCAATATTGGGTGGTAAAATTGATGAAAAAGCATCGGTATTCCTTTCCGATGTGTAACATTTTTCATGTTAAGTATGCGTCAAGAATTAATCCGTATTAAAAGAAAACCACAAGGACCACACAGTTCCTTGTGAACTTTGTGCCTTTTGTGATAAAAATAGTATAAACTGATTTTTGCTGAGTGCTTATCTGCCGGCTAACAAAAGCCATAAATACGAATAAAATGTGTAACTTTGTAAAAAAGCGATGAGTTATTTTGATGAATATATCAGGCAAGGCGAACCCGGAAAACGAGAAAAAGGTTATGCCTGGCAAACAGCAATCGGTCTGCAAAATGTTGATGGGCTGAAACCCTCGTCATATCTTATCGAAACTGCAAAACAAAACATTGAGGGTGATATTACTATTGAAGAGGTTAAATATCGCATTGACAGCTATTATAAAATAAACTCTGTCAAAGATGGGGGCGATAGAACAGAAGAAGCCGACAAGGTTTCCGTTCGGATTGCAGAAATTTTGTCGGAAAAAACATTTACTTTCTCACCTGCCGAATACATCACCATCCACAAGCGGCTTTTTGAAGGAATTTATGAATTTGCAGGCAAAATTCGTGATTACAATATTACCAAAGCCGAATGGGTGCTAAACGGAGAAACGGTTTATTACGCAAGCGCTGACAGTATCCGTGCTACGCTCAACTACGATTTTGAACGGGAAAAACAATTTAGTTATCGAGGAATCAGTTTGCTCCAAACCGTTCAACATATTACTGATTTTGTATCGGATTTATGGCAAATCCATGCATTCGGCGAGGGCAATACAAGAACCACTGCCGTGTTTGCCATCAAATATTTGCGAACATTCGGTTTTGACATTAACAATACATTGTTTGCACAGCATTCATGGTATTTTCGCAATGCCCTTGTTCGAGCCAATTACAATGATTTTAAGATGAATATCCACGCTACAAAAGAATATTTGGAACGTTTTTTTGGCAACTTGTTGCTCGGCGAAAATAACGCGCTTAAAAACAGGGATTTATTAGTTGCTGTGGATATGAAAGTCAACGTGCAAAGTGCAAAAAAACAAGAAAACTCCAATCCAAAGAGCAACATTTGCACTTTGAAACAAAATTTGCCGCAAAGCAATTGCACTTTGGAAGAACATTTTGTGTTGGAATTTTTAAAAGCCAATCCGAAAGCAACTCAAAAAGAAATTGCCGTTCATATTCATAAATCGGAAAGAACGGTAAAAACCATAACAAGTAATTTACAACAAAAAGACCTTCTTGAACGTCATAACGGAAAGCGTAACGGTTATTGGGTTGTAAAAGAAATTTTGTAAGATTTCACAAGTCCGCCGCCTGTCCGAACCTTTACTCGGGTGGCAAACCACCAGAAATTGTAGACAACCCAACAAATGACGAGACGGAATTAGTTTAATTTCCTCTTATAGAGAATGTTTATTTGCCGGGACGCCCTCGCCTCAAGATCCGTTGGAAAGGCCGGTTAAATTGTTTAATTTCCGGAAAAACTCCAGATTTAACCGACCGAACGTCTTCAATAACGTAGAAAATTGTAGGATCGAATTGTGTAATGATTGTTTCGACTTGTCCAAAGGCTTTCCGGTTAACCACCACATAAAGAATATCAACCCGGCCTCCCGATCCGTCGCCATGTATGAGCGTTGTGCCAAACCCATCCTTAATCAGGTCTTGTTGTAATGGGCGTATGTCTTTTGATGAGAATATTTTAATCAATTGGGCACCCATAGCAATACGTTCTTCAATGTGCATTCCGATAAAGTTACCGGTTGCATAGCCCCCTGCGTATGCTACATAGCAGATGATATTGTCCACATTCTTCAATATTTGGCTAATGACTACGATCCAAATAAAAACTTCGAAGAAACCCAAAATAGGAGCGATGTTTTTCTTGCCTTTGGATACAAAGACAATACGTAAAGTTCCCAGACTCACATCACAAATACGTGCCAAAAAAATGATAATCGGCAATACCACATATTGATAAACTTCCTGACTAAAGATATCCATAGCTGATTATTTTGATCAAATAATATCAAAACAAATATCTACATTTTTTGTGATATTTTTTATTGAATTATATCAGAATGGGCTTTTAAGGTATGATATATAGAATAAAGAAGTTTATATGTCAATAAACTAGGAAATTTTGTCTTTGACATGGTTTAAATATTTCATTCAAATAAAATAGCACTATTTTTGACTTTATTTATTGTAAATAAAATAATCGTTTTGAATGAAACAGCCTTTATTTGGTAAAACATTGCGGGAGTTGTCGGAAATTACTGTTTCGATGTCTATGCCTTCATTTTCGGCTAAGCAAATTGCTGCTTGGCTTTATAAAAAAAATATTTCATCAATAGATGGAATGACTGATTTATCGGCGTCTTCTCGATATAAGCTGAATGAAAAATATTGTATAGGAATAACCGAACCTGTTGCTGAGCAAGTTTCAAAAGATGGAACCAAGAAATATCTCTTTCCTGTGTTATCTGGCGAAAATGTCGAAACGGCGTATATCCCTGAACGGGAACGGGCTACTTTGTGTGTTTCATCGCAGGTAGGCTGTCGGATGGGCTGTGTATTTTGCATGACCGGCAAACAAAAATGGAAAGCAAACTTAACAGCTACAGATATATTGAATCAATTCCGAAGTGTTCCGGAGCATGCGAATCTGACCAACATTGTTTTTATGGGCATGGGCGAACCTTTTGACAATTTGGATGAAGTAATGAAAGCATTGGAAATTTTGACGGCTGATTATGGATATGCTTGGGCGCCCAAGCGCATTACTGTTTCTACCATCGGGGTTTTGCCTGCCATCAAGTATTTTATGGAAAATAGCCGTTGCCATTTGGCTGTGAGCTTACATAATCCGGAAAGTGCAGGAAGAAAACAACTGATGCCTGTTGAGAACAAATATTCGATTAAAAAGGTGGTTGAATTACTAAAGACATACGATTTGAACAGGCAACGGCGCATATCTTTTGAATACATCATGCTGGGCGGAGTGAACGATTTCCCACAACATGCCAAAGAGTTAATCCGGTTACTGAATGGATTGCGTTGTCGTGTTAATCTGATACGCTTTCATCCTATTCCCGGAGTTACATTTACGTCTTCCAGCGAACAAGCCATTCGTCAGTTTGCTGAAACTCTGAATCAGAAAGGAATTGTTGCTACCGTCCGTCAATCGAGGGGTTTGGATATAGATGCTGCTTGCGGGATGTTGTCAACGGCAAGTCAGGAATAGTCGGCTCGATAATGCCCATTATTTGATTTGTGAACATATACAGCTATTGTACAGATAATTTTGGTCGGAATAATTTTTTTGACCATTTCTCATTATATTTGTATCGTGACACCAAAAGAAGAGGCTGTCTAAAAAGTCTGTTTTCGAGCGGAATTACAAATTCCGCTCAACGTTTTTTGTTATATTACAGATATTTACGTTTGGTTGAATTGCAAATTCAGCCATGATTTCTGATTTTTTAGATAACCATAATTTTTCTGTTTTTTATTCCGTCATTGCCACTTAAAGATACATTTTATGAAAACGACAATCGAAGAAAGATGGGGAACACATCCTCATGATGTGAAAAAATATGATACAACCCAGCTACGAAAGGAGTTTCTGGTGGAAAAATTATTCATGCCGGATGAGGTGTTGATGGTTTATACACACAACGATCGTTTGATCATTGGAGGCGCATTTCCTGTTCATGAAACATTAAGATTGGAAACCGTAGCGTTGATTCGTTCCAAGTATTTTTGCGAAAGGCGGGAATTGGGAATCATTTGTATTGAAGGTGAAGGAATCGTTACCATTGATGGAAAAGATTATCCAATGACTTTTAAAGATGCGATATATGTGGGACGTGGCACACAAGAGATTGTTTTCAAAAGTGTCAACAAGGATCGGCCTGCAAAATATTATTTTGCTTCTTCTCCTGCTCCTGCGGCATATCCGGTTGCAAAGATTGATGCTGAAATGAGAAGAACTCGCGATTTGGGCGCGCCGGAAACGTCCAACAAAAGAATTCTCAACCAGCTAATATTAAGTGAAATTATTCCATGCTGCCAATTACAGATGGGATTGACTGAATTACAACCGGGGAGCGTTTGGAATACCATGCCTCCACACACGCACTCGCGGCGAATGGAAGCATATTTTTATTTTAAAATTCCCGAAAAACAAACGGTTTGTCATTTCATGGGCGAGCCGCAAGAAACCCGTCACATTTTTATGGGCAATGAACAAGCTGTTATTTCACCTTCATGGTCTATTCATGCTGCGGCAGGAACAAGTAATTATACGTTTATATGGGCTATGTGTGGCGAAAATTTGGATTACGATGATATGGATACTTTTACGGCAGACCGATTGAGATAAGAAATCGAGAGTAGCATAATGCCATTTATTCCTGATTTTATGCTTTATTTTAATTTTTAAAGCTTTACAATATGAAAGAGTTTATTGACGAAAATTTTTTGTTACAGACAGACACCGCGCGGTATCTGTATCATGAACATGCGGCACATAAGGCAATTATTGACTATCATTGTCATTTAAACCCGGAATATATTGCTAAAGATCATCAGTTTGACAATCTGGGGCAAATCTGGTTGGAAGGCGATCATTACAAATGGCGTGCTATGCGCACCAATGGCATAAATGAACGTTATTGTACCGGAAAGGATACGACCGATTGGGAAAAGTTTGAAAAATGGGCGCAAACAGTTCCTTATACCATGCGTAATCCGCTTTATCATTGGACACATTTGGAATTAAAAACGGCTTTTGGCGTGACCAAGCTGCTGAAGCCTGAAACAGCGCGTGAGATTTTTGATACATGTACAGCTAAATTACGTACACCGGAATATAGTGCCAGGGGATTAATGATACATTATGATGTGGAAGTAGTCTGCACAACTGATGATCCGATCGACTCGTTGGAACATCACATTGCATTGAAAAATGCGGATTTCCCCATTAAAGTACTGCCTACATGGCGTCCGGATAAGGCGATGGCTGTGGAAAATCCCACTGATTTTTGTGCCTACTTGGAGAAACTATCTTCTGTATCAAAGGTAAGCATCAGTAAATTTGCTGATTTATTACGAGCCCTCCACGTGCGCCACGACTTCTTTGCGTCAGTAGGATGCAAATTGTCCGATCATGGAATTGAAGAATTTTATGCCGAGGATTACAATGATATTGAGATCGAAGCGATTTTCAACAAGGTATACGGAGGAAAAATATTGACAAGGGAAGAAATCCTGAAGTTCAAATCGGTCATGTTGGTGGAAGGAGCTAAAATGGATTGGGAAAAAGGATGGGTACAGCAATTCCATTATGGTGCAATCAGGAATAATAATACTCGATTATTCGATCAATTAGGCCCAGATACGGGTTTTGACTCCATTGGAGACTTTACGGTAGCCAAAAACATGTCCAAATTCTTTAATCGTTTGGATATGGAAAACGAACTGGCCAAAACAGTTATCTATAACTTGAATCCCCGCGATAACGATTTGATCGCGACCATGATCGGTAATTTTCAGGATGGATCGGTTGCCGGAAAAATGCAATTTGGTTCAGGCTGGTGGTTTTTGGATCAAAAACTGGGCATGGAGGCGCAAATCAATTCATTGTCGGTGCTTGGCCTGCTGAGTCGATTTGTGGGCATGTTGACCGATTCGCGCAGTTTTTTGTCTTATCCCCGCCACGAGTATTTCCGCCGGATTCTTTGTAATTTAATAGGAAATGATGTGGAACAAGGTTTATTGCCTGCCTCCGAATTGCCTTTCTTGGGACAATTGGTAGAAGATGTGTCATACCATAATGCAAAAAGATTCTTTCGGTTTTAACGCCTGAATCTTATATAGCGTCTGATTTATTTTTACATGAAAGTAGTGTCAAAAGCCCAAAATGAACGTCATTGCGAGGAGGAACGACGAAGCAATCTTATGACAATTAGAGAGATTACCTTCGGCGAGATCGCTTACGCTAAGTCGCTTCGCTATCGCTCGCAATGACGAAGTAACTCCGTCCATCATATTTGTAATTATTTTATTGGACTTTGTATAATTGCCTGAATTAACAACAAGTTGCCAACCCAAAACCACAAGAATATGAATCAATCAATTAAGCCAAGTAATCAAATGACCAATTACAGGTGGGTTATTTGCGCCATGTTATTTTTTGCTACAACTATTAATTATATGGACAGGCAGGTGCTGTCTTTAACATGGAAAGATTTTATTGCTCCCGAATTTCATTGGACCAACAATGATTATGGCAATATTGCTGCCTTATTTTCTATTTTTTATGCCATCAGTATGCTTTTTGCTGGGCGGTTTGTCGACAAAATGGATACCAAGAAAGGATATCTTTGGGCGATTGGCATATGGTCTGTTGGCGCTGTTATTCATGCGTTCTGCGGTATTGCAACTTCCGGATTTCTCACTGGAAATTGGATGGTTGGATTTGAAGGAGCCCGCGAAATTATAGGTGGTGTGGGTGATGTAGCAAAAGTTGTCTATGTAAGTGTTTCCTTATTTGTTTTTGCACGGCTTATATTAGCTGTGGGAGAGGCCGGGAACTTTCCGGCAGCAATCAAGGCTACGGCTGAGTTTTTTCCTAAAAAAGACAGGGCGTTTGCTACCAGCTTATTTAATGCGGGCGCCGCTGTCGGAGCGATTATTGCTCCGGCGACGATCCCCTTCATTGCAAAATTTTGGGGATGGGAAATGGCGTTCATCGTAATTGGGCTTTTGGGCTTTGTCTGGATGGGTTTTTGGGT
>JAVBPN010000388.1:0-4572 GCA_031549585.1 Bacteroidales bacterium | reverse complement strand
AAACTTAGAAAATGATTTTAGAAGCCTACCAAGTCAGGATTGCAGTTATCTTGTAAAACGTTGTTGCGAATTGAGGAAAATACCCCTTGAAAAATTTACGACCGAAGACTTGCGGATCATGATAGGTCAACAAATAGGGTTGAAATATTTGATACCGCTGGCTATTGAAACACTCTCAAAAGATTTGTTTGCAGAAGGCGATTATTTTGAAGGCGATTTGCTGCAAAACGTATTATCCGTTGACACTGAATTCTGGAACGATAACAGGGATTCTTGGCAGCAATTGAACCGTTTGGTAAACGACAGGAGGGATGAAATAATGAAACATAAGTTCAACCTTGCTAATTTTGACAATTGCAAATACAAGAACATGCCGAATGAAAGAATATAAAATAGCAAAAGGTTGGGCGGTGTTCATATATCTGGCAGCGCCTCTGCTGATAGGATTGTTTGGGTGGTTGTTGATTTCGCTGTTTCAAAAAGGAGAATTTTCAACGGCAGCAGGTTGGATATTGATACCATTTTCGATAGGAATGATTGTGTTGATGTTGCTCGGAATGATTGAAACATACAGAAGTCGGGTAATCATTCAGAATGACAAGGTGATTTCTATCGGCACGTTTTCCCGAAGGGAACTACTTCTTGACGAGATAAAAGGATTTACTGTCGGTAAAGAATACGTTTGCATCGAACCTTTGGATAAAAGCAAAAAACGCCTCAAAATAAGCAGGTACACCGAACGGAGATATGAAATAATGCACTGGCTTTCGGATAGGTATCCTGATTTGGAGGAACAGGACACTTTTGATGAAGAACAAGAAATCTTGAATGACCCGAACATCGGTTGGACAAGAGAAATCAGGGAAGAAAAACTTTCACGGGCACGCAGGACTTCCAAAATCATCAATTGGGTAGCAGGATTAACGAGTGTTTGGGGATTCTTTTATCCTACACCCTATCATTTAGCCATGTTGACGGCTATTGTTGTTCCTCTCATAGCCCTGATTGCCGTTAAACTATCCGACGGACTGATAAAAGCCGATGAACGGGAAGGCAGTGCCTATCCCACAGTTGCCTATGGGTTTATTCTGCCCTCATGCTGTCTGTTATTGAGGGCATTGCTTGACTTTGATATTCTGGATTATTCCAATCTTTGGCCGATAACGATCATCATTTCCCTTGCTTTTCTCGTTCTGTTGTTTGCCAAACAGAAGAAATTTACCTTCAAGAAGAAAAGTGACTATTTGATTGTTCCGCTTTTAGGGCTATTCGTGTTCATGTATAGCTTCGGAACGGTGGTACATATCAACTGTTACTACGATCATTCGGAACCAAAACACTACACGGCTGAAATCCTAAGCAAACGGATAAGTTCGGGTAAAACAAAGACAGGCTATTTCAAACTTTCGCCTTGGGGAAATCAAAAAGAAGCCGACGAGGTTTCCGTCGGTAAAAATCTTTACAAGCGGCTGGAGGTTGGTGATAGTGTACAGATATATCTCAGAAACGGCAAACTATCAATCCCTTGGTTTGAAGTGTCGGACGAATAACAAAGTATATGGAGATGAAGAAACGAAATACGAGGAGAATATCAATGAAAATACGATTTATTGCGATTTATTTGTTGAGTATCAATCTTGTTCTGAACGGGCAAACATTAAATCCTACGGATTCCATAGAAGTCTGTAAGGTTACCAATGACTTTTTCCATTGGTACCTTGCCGCAACCAATGGAGATATAAATTCGGAATTTCAACCAAAATTTGTTGAAAGCAAGAATGGAATGACAACATTGGATTTTAAAGCATATTTTGTAAATTTGCGGAAACACAATTTTTCGGAGTCATTGATCAAAAAAGAAAGGCAATCATATAATGATTGTTTAAAAAATCTTGAAAAAATCAAATTTACAGACTTTAAAAATCAATTTACGTGTATAGCTTATTATGAAGACATTAGTTGCGATTTTGAAAATTACTATCGTTGGACAGGGGGACAGGAATCCATTCATGGAATAAGGATAAAAAATGTGATGAAAGTTTCCAAGAATCAGGTGATGGTAACAATTGAATATTCCTATGATAATGGTGAAAATTATGGAATTTCTTACGGGGGAAACAATAAGGTAACTATCGTGAAGACTAAAAATCGTTGGAAAATAGCTGACATTAACTGGCGGAACTAATAGTTGGAACCTATGACAACAAAATACATTTCAATAATAGCATTCTTCCTCATTTCAATTTCGTCCTATTGTCAAACCAGTAAAAAGGATGTTGATGATTACCGTATCCCCAAAGATTTGAAAAGCTGCTTCCCGATTTTGAATAAAACACTATCGGATGATGAAATCCGTGTAGTAAAAACCTACCCTGAAGATAGCATCTACTTTCACAAGGATTTTCAATATGGAGCCGACTTTTTTCATGCTTGGAAACTCTATGACGGTTCGAGATTGACCAAATACTTTAATAAAAAGGGATTGGTCGGTTCTCATGAAATTTATGAAACAATATTGATATCATATCATAGGTATCTGAATGGGCAACCGATAGATTTGGAAGGGCAAATTAAAAAATATCAGGCCAAACAAAAGGCTGACGATGAAGAATACCTGAAAAGGACGGAAAGGGACACAATCAATGGAGTTTATATTCCTAAAGACATCAAAGACTGTTTCGTTACACTTGATTCTATCCTGGAACAATCCGATATTGATACCATAAAAGCATTACCCGATAGGGATAAAACAATTGTGTATCATCATGGATTGGGCACTTGGATAAGAAATAATTGGGGACTTTGGGGCGGTTCAAGATTAATGGCATATTTTTTAAATAGAGGGATTGAGCATCCCGATTCCATGTCGGCATTGATACTCGAATACTATTATGATTGGCTAAACGGGAAAAACGATGGTTGGATGACGTTTGATAACCCCGATGTACAATAAATACATTTAATGAAAACAAATAGACTTCAAATGAACAGAAAAGATTTAATCGTTAATCCCTATTTTATCTGTGGATTGCTTGTTTTGATTTTGAATGACTGTTATTTGAAATACGAATATAGCAATATTTTGACAGGAAAACTTTCCGATTTTGCGGGACTGCTGATCTTTCCTTTATTTTTGGCATCAGTCTTTCCCCGAATCGGGAAAGCAGTTTCCTTAATCACGGGGATAGGCTTTGTTCTGTGGAAATTGCCGATAACGACTCCCGTAATCGACCTGATCAATCAAATACCGTTTGTGCACATACAGAGGGTGATTGATTATTCCGATTATATGGCCTTGCTTATCCTGCCGTTGAGCCACTATTTGATAAACGGGCATAAAACCGCCATAACGCGCTCTACGGATCGGTTGAAGATTGTTTTCAAAATGGCGCTTATGGCGGTCGCTTTTTTTGCCTTTTGTGCAACATCCTCAACCAGACCGTACGAAATGCCCAAAGGAACCATATACATCGGTACATCGTACAATATCAGGATACCCAAGGATTCTGTAATCAATTCGATAAGAAAGCTCGGCTACAATTGCGACTTTTATAACGATACAACAGGAATATCTCACAGACAACATTATTTCACTTCTATTCGGGAATATTACCAAACCGATCACATACAACGTGATTACGACACTATCGCCAATGTTAAATACACGCTGTCGGAGACCTCGGCTAATAAAACTAAGTTGACCATTATCAATGTTACATTGCCGCAAGAAGGGAATATTCAAAGCTGGAAACGGTTGAGAGGATTAAGCAAGCATTACAAAAGAATGCTTAAAAGTGATTTTGTGAAGAAGATCGACTGAATTATCAAGTTTTTTCTTCCGTTAAATCGGGTCATTGTATCTTGTTTTTTTAATTGGGTAATCTTTTTTCCTTGCCAATCTTTTTACAATATAACTACATGAACAAGTCAATGCGGCATAATACACAAAAGGAATTACAGCAAATAATATGTAGAAATAAGCAGTATCATCAGGACAAAAAATGCCGCCATCAAATAAGCCTTCAAGTGGTTTTATCAAAAGATTTGAAATATCCGTTATTATGCTTGCATTGTAATCATAACAATCAAGGGAAAAAGAAGGAAAGGAAGTTATAAACTTCGCATTACTACTTGTCCATTTATCATCAATTTTACGGATACAAACGATCACTCCTTCACCACAAAGCCGTCCGCACATGAAAGAACAATAAATAAGCCCGAATTGAAGAGAAGAGTCAAAATATATCCTTGAAATATCCAATACGCCTGAAAAGAAAAAATTATATTTTTCGTTCCAAATTTTCTTTCCTTCGGGAAATTCCGAGGCATATCTCAGTGCAATCCTTTCTCTTTTCTTAATTTTGGATAAATCCAATGGGTGGCTTGTAATTGAACTATCAGCCATTGCTGCCAACGCCTCCAAATATCCTTGTTCTGTAAATTGATAATTACGCTCAGCGTATTCATTTTTATAACAAGAGAATAAAGAATCCGAAACGGCAATAACTATGGTAGTAGTATCGCTTTTTAATTTTTCTGTTTCTTTCTCATACGCATCAATGATTTTTTGAT
>JAVBPN010000079.1:0-27752 GCA_031549585.1 Bacteroidales bacterium | reverse complement strand
TGATTATTCCAAAATAATTGCCGTATTTTTTCAGCACATCATCCGTGTTATTCCAGCAACAGTTATAATTGCCATGAACTACGAGCTCATATTTCAAAAGTTCACTTTTGCCTGTCAATTCAGCTAATAATATTTCACCGCCTAAAGAAATGGCCGCAATGAAATTGCCGGTATTTCCGAAACGATAGTATTTTCCAATCGTGTCAGTGGGATTGTTATACCAATATTTGTATTCTCTTGCAGTGCCTTGAATAGTCGGTTGACCCAGCGAATAAGTGTAACGAAGGCTGCCATCCCAATCCCTGTGATTACTGCCCATAGTAGTGTCTATCAATGCTTCGCTGATCAAAAAGCGGAAAGCATCGGCAGCGCAAATGTAGCCCGAATCCTGTGCAAAGGTAAGTGCCGGCTCTGTTGTCTTTATTGTTTGCGGTGCGTTTTTGCATGAAGACAAGAGAAAAATGAAAAGAATTACCAATGAATAAACGGTTATAGGTATTTTGTTTTCCATGGTGTTCTTATTTTGGTATTGTATTTTATGATAAGCTGAAAGCTTTGGAGCATCAATACAGGGCAACGCCCTGCGAAACGATACACATGACGATTTAAAGCCCAGTAAGGGCGCAAGCCTATTCCCAAAGGTATTTTTCATCATATTCTACGCGGTATTTTCTTAAAAAAGCGATTAATTCATCCTTGAATATACGCTTTTTGTGATGTTCTTCCTGATTTTTAATGTATTTCACTACAATTTCTACTTCTGTCGGGTTAACAGAAAATATGCCATAACCATCCTGCCAATAAAAGTCGGCATATTTAGAGTCTATGATTTTGATCCATTTGGACGATTGTTTTTTACTTCTTCTACCAATTTCATCTGGGCTACTTTTTTCGATAGCAAACATAGTATGTGTACATGGTCGCTGTAACCGCCTATCTGCACAGGATTACACTCCAACCCTTTACAGATGCCTCCAAGATATTCCCATAACCGTTCTTTGATTGAATCGTCGATAAAGGGGAATCGTTTTTTGGTACTAAAGGTTAAGTGGACGTATACTTTTGATAATGATTGAGACATGGTGTTGGGCTTTTATAGGTTTGGCTTATTTGGTGCTTTCGCCCTTACAGGGCTTTGTCTTGCTGTTATTTTTATGCCACAGGGCAACGCCCTGTGTTACTGCTTTAAGGCCTTCGGCCTTTGGGCGGCTTTGTTTTTTGTGTTTTCCTTTTTGTAATCAGGTAAACCAGCCATCCGACAAGGATCATATCAATGATGTATAACAGGCAGAGCAATAAAATACTTGGCTCAAGAAATAATTCATGACAATCATATTGAATGAAAGGACTTGGAAGATGATTCATGAGGCTATGATCCATAGAGAACAGAAGGCCATTTTCGAAAAACCATAGCACAAAGGCCAAAAATAGCCAGACAAAGGCTAATGCCAGCGATTTTAAAAATGATTTTATACGGAATCGGACTGAATGCGAGAATAGAAAATATAATAATCCGCCCAATAGAAAGGGGAACAGGCATAGCAGCGTGTAACCTACGATATTGTCGTATCCCGGCGTGCTCGAGCAAGGATCTATAGTGATAAACCCTTGAGGCAGAACGCATGTATATACCGCAACGAATGAAATGACCAAGATACATTTCCATACGGGAAACGGTTGAGAGATCCTTTTCATGATGCACTTGTCGATAACTTTCTTATCCTGTCTATTTGCTGCAATACAAAATCAGCACGATTTTCTACTGATGTTTTAGGCACTTCAATTGGCTCGTAACCATATGATTCGTATGTTCTTTTTAATATATTATACGTTTCAATGGCTTCTTCGGTTGTTTGCTTCCGTTCCGTATCGGTTGTGTAAATGTCATTCCAAAACGGTAGAATAAACACCATGGGGTTGTAATGATACTTTTTGGCTTCCTGATCCATCTTTGGGGTAATTTGCAACCCTGCCAATCTCGCATAACCTATTGTATCAATAATTCCTCGGTCAAAGAAGATGATTTGTCTGGCGTTGATAGAGGAAATCCGGATAAAGTCATCGACAGAGCGTTCAAACATTATGTTTTTAACGATTCTGCGTCATCCCATGGCAGGGCATTCCCTTTTGATACGATTTGCTGCTGGATAATAATTCGTGCTACTTCGGAAACGCACTGAAATCCCCGTTTTTCAAGTTCAGCCAATAAAGTTGTTTTTCCTGAGCCGGGGCCTCCTGTAATGATGAATAAGTTTGAATTCATGTTGCCTGTCTTGCCGGATGATGATTTATTTGCTTCATTTTTGATTTTTCGCACCATTGTTTACCGCGTACCTACGTTTTGTAAATTACATTTTCTGAAAAATCGCTAAAATCCTTGTATGTTATGACATGTGTTGATGTCAACCGTTTATTTATTTTCTGTCAAATATAATAATCCAAGCGGAAAAGTTTTTCTTGAATTCGACCAATCGTGCCAACCGTTAAATTCCATAAATTTGTATGAATATCCTTTCTGATCCAACACCGTTGCCATTCTTCGTCCCGACGCCAAGCACCAGTTTTCCTGCAAACCCCAGTCTAGAAATATTTTCAGGCCTTTATTTTCTTGAACTAGAAATTGATTGATCAACCAATCACCTCTGATTTCAACGCCATTGTTATCGTTTAATTCCAAGTCCCTCCAAAAACCGCCTGATTGCGAGAGGACTTTTCCAAAAATATCCGGATGATAAAAGGAGATAAACGCAGCCGCTAATCCGCCATAACTTATGCCTCCAATTATATTTTGGGCAGGATTTGATGAAACGTTATACGTCTGGCGAATGAACGGAACCAATTCATCAATCATCAATTTCTTGAATTCAAAATTGTAAGGCAATTCAGTCAACCTCGATGTGTTGGTTGGGTTATCTATCATCACAGCAATCATGGGCGACATCTTGCCTTCTTGAATCAAATTGTCCAGGATATGGGGAACTTCAACCCTGTTGAGGTAAATGAACGAATCGAACAGGTAGATGACCGGATATTTGGATTGTTGGTGTGAGCCATAATCCGGAGGTAAGTAGATGAAAATGTTCCTTGAGTTGTTCATGATTTTGCTATCGAAAACCAGCGTATCTATTTTGCTTCCGGTATTTTCATGCCTTTTTGTATTCCAATCGGGCTCGTTTTGCCGCAAATCCAAAACCGAATAGCTGAAATTCTGCCTTGCGCCGGTAGGAATCCTATTTGCATTATACTTGTCAATATCATACATACTATTGCCGGTCAAGGTATCCGTTACTTTAAATCTGTATGAGAAACACATGTCATCGGGAATCATGTAACACCTGTACCATAAGTCCGTGCCTTGTAACCGGTGCAATTTCATGTCACCAAACCTGTATTCGTCATAAATACCAAAAACCTCAAAACTGATATTCATATTTTCTGAATTATCCTGATAGATTAAAGTCACATGCAGGTATTCGTCATTGAACGGATCTTTCTCTATCAGGGGCGAGCCTTCGTTTTTGATTTTTGTCCACAATTGGTTTAGTTCACAAGAAAGGCTATCGGAGTTTAGTTTTTGTAGTTTTGAGATGGTTGGGCTTATGGATTGATACGGCGGACGGATTTCTGCAAATCTGATACGGTTGTGCGAACATTCTATTTGACTGATGATTAGGGTTAAGAGAAATATAATGCTGTTTTTCATTTGTCTGGTTTTAGAATAATTGGAAGTATACCATATCGGAAACCTAACAGGTCTTTGAGACCTGTTAGGAGGTGTGTGTCCGACCTAACAGGTATTGTTTTCCTGTTAGGTCTTACCGATACTTCAAAATGATTATTTGTGAGTGACTTTTGTCTCTATTAGGGCAAGCCTCACCCTGACAGAGGTCGATTAGACCCTGTCAGAGGTGGAAGCGATATCGTAAATTTATTTGAGGAGTAAGCGCAACAAGTTCGTATGCCCTTATTTTCAAACACTTATTTGGGTATATAATCTATTGGATTTACATTTTCACCATTTTTAAATACTTCGTAATGCAAATGAGGGCCTGTTGCGAATCCAGTATTGCCTGAATAACCAATTATCCGGCCTTTTTCCAATTGATCGCCAACCTGTACCGATATAGTTTTGAGATGGGAATAAAGAGTCGTAAATATCTCGTTATGTTGAATAATCACATAATTCCCTTTTTTTGAATCAAACTTTGCATCAACAACCACTCCGCTGGCTGTCGATACGACTTTTTCCCCCTCAGCAATGGAAAAATCCATCCCATAATGGAAATCCTGTTTCTTAGTTATGGGATTTTTTCGGTATCCATAGCCGACAGCACGTGTTGCTTTCGTTAAATCAATCGGAGCAATGGAAGGCTGAATCAAATCATTTTGAACAGTTACGCTATTTTGCGCCAATACTTTGTTGCTTGAAAAAGCAAATAGCATGAAACATACAAGCGGCAATATGAATAAGTATACTCCTAGATATTTGGATGAAGTTTTATTTTTAGTGATCATGACGATACGTTTTTTAATGGTTTTACAATAAAAATGACTGGTAAATCCGTCAAAACTTGCAATCTGAATGTGCTGGAGCATGCAATGAAGATATCCTTCTACGCGATTTCTATTTTTAATCACGCTTGCATCAGCAAGGTATTCATGCTGGAGTTTTAACGACTTTTTGTAAAGAATAACAAAAGGATTGAACCAAAGTAATACGGAAACCACTTCGATTAAGATCAGGTCGAACCAATGAAACTGCCTTACGTGGGCCATTTCATGCTCAATGATCATCGGGTTGGTTTCGTTTTTAGGCAAAAAAATCATGTTAAAGAATGAAAAAGGTAGATTCGAATCTGTTTTGATCACCCTCTTTTTGCCCATTTGGTAAGTTTCCGAATGATGGCGCATCCGGATAGTCCTTATTATGGAAAATAAAAGCTTGAAGAACAAAATGGATATGCCGGTAAAGTATATGGCCGGCAAAATCATGGAAAAATGAATGGTTGTTACATGATTGGGTAAATTTTGTGGTTGAAAAATTTCATATTCCGGCTCCATCAAAAACGGATGCATCACATTTGACCATGCGCTGTTTGACGGGCTTTCAAATATTGAAAAATTGAGAACGGGAATGATGAATGAGAGAAGAAGTCCCAAGACCAAATACAGCCTGTTGAGCAGGAAAAAAGTACAGTTGCGGAGTGTCAACGTGTAAAATGTATAAAAAACAATGATACACGCACTTACTTTAAGTATATACCACCAATAAGCTGTCATACAATTTATTTGCTTGTTTTTATTTGCTTGATTTTTTCTTCAATCATTTTTTTGATTTCTTCCAATTCAGAAAGTTTCAATTGTTCGTTTGCAAAGAATGATGCAAACTCAGGCGCCGAACCATGAAAATAAGTGGTAATGATGGATTTTACATGATTCTGGAAATAATCGTTTTTAGACACCAATGGATAGTATTCATTGATTTTCCCGTAGGTATTGTATCCGATGAATCCCTTTTTGACCAAAACCCTGATTACTGTCGATACAGTGGTGTAAGCAGGTTTGGGTACAGGAAATTGATCTACAATGTCTTTGAGGAAACCTTTGTCTATTTTCCAAAGGAATTGCATTACTTGTTCTTCAGCTTTTGTTAATTCTTTATTTTCCATGCAGCAAATGTATAACTATTTTTATAGTTGTACAACTATTTTTATAATTATTTTCTAAATATATTATAATCAGAATGGTAAATAATTATAAATAACTATCTGGAAATAATACCTAACGTTGCGTCAAGACTATCCATTCGGTACAGAAGCCCTGTCGACCGCTGATAGACCCTGACAGGGGCTGATTTGATCCGGTTCACCGCTGACAGGGTCGTTGACCTCTGTCAGGGTGACGGGTATCTATACCATGTTTAGGCAAAATATCCGACAATCATATAAGATTGGTGATTTTAGGTTGATCGAAACCCGGGATAATCATTTCAAAACATCACATGTTTTGCGAACGCTGATCTGTCTGATATCTGGAAATCATTTCGAAAACCTAACAGGTCTTTAAGACCTGTTAGGAAATGTGAGTATTTAACCGTTAAATATTTTCTTCCGGCTGATCTGTTTGCCTTGCCGCAATAAAAGAGCGTGATATGAGGATGGAATGTCGTGATCCCATTGCGGGAGAAGTAAGTAGATCAAGGCTCTGTCCAGATGGGCCACTAAACCAAAGATAAGGGCGATGGTAAAGTGTGGGCCTGCAACTCCGATAATCAGCAAGGAGAATTCTACGATCATATAAATTCCCCAGAATTTGGAGAGAATGGAATGGGGTGATGGCAGTTTGCCGAAACGTATCAGGCTAACAAGGTACATAAGTCCTTCCAGTGAAAGGATTCCACAGATAAGCAGGATGTTTTTACTGATTGCTCCGGGATTTATGGAAATGATAAAGAATAAAATGGATAGATAGAAAAACAGGTCAAAGATTGTGTCAAGAAGCCTGAATGTTGGATTTGATACATTTAGGTTTCGTGCGATAATTCCGTCGAAAATATCTGTGAGTATTCCTATGTACATCAATGTTAAAACAATGGCTCTTGCATTTTCAGGTTTTAGGAATGTAATGATTATTATGATGAAAGCAAATAACAGCCTACTGTATAGGAGTAATGCCGGGATATGCTTTTTCAATTTTTCTGAATTCATGTTTAGTTTGGTAGATGTCGGGGTTTGCCAGCCGTCATTTTGTTTTTATGGTTACCAGAAGTTCGCTGTTAAAGATGGCTGCCGGTGAAATCACCGTTTCATCCATCGGGATTTTATCGCCGTATCGTTCTTTCATTTTTACTTTAACTGCCTCGCTTGTCAGGTCGAAATCGCCAAGTTTTTCAAGATGACCGATTTCTATTCCTGTCGCCCGTTGGTAGATTTTCCAGATCAGTTCGGAACAATACATTTTTTCATCGCTCCATTCGAAGGTAAGGTCGTAGTTTTTTCCTTTGAATTGTTCTCCAACCTGCTTCATCTTTTTTATCGCGTCGGCAGTCAAAACATCTTCCGCGTTTTTTAACCGTTTGATCACGTAGTGTCCGTCTTTTCCGCGCGCAATCCACTTGTCCAAAGGCGTTGCCTTGACCGGCTGGACAGCCTCAAAAACATAGTAATGGCCTTTGTCTTCGAAAATAATCCCACAGTGGGAATATTTTGAGCCGGTTGCCAATTGAATAGCTTTGCTTTGCGACGAAAGGGAAATTTGAAATATCAAATCCCCATTTTGAATTGCATGATGGCTGATGAGTTGATCAACTTCATTTTTGGTGTTTTCAAAGCGATGCTTGGGATCATAAAATTTCTTTTTGACATAAAATCCGCCGGATAATATCAATATTAGGAGTCCGATTACAATTATTACCTTTTTCATTTTTCTACTTTTCTATTGTATATCCGGTTGCTTATTTCTAAATTGAGGAACATTGTAACTTAACGATTTAAGCAAAATTGATCCACTTGTTAAACAACTATTCCTTTAGCGTTTTTAGCCTTTTCACAATGAATTTGAAATAAGTCCATTTTTTCTACTTTTCCCATCATTGTTCTAAAGGCTTCCGTATTCATAAAGTGATTAACTCTTTTTATCTCCTTGACTCCATTAGGAGTAGGAAAATCATCCCAGCCTTTTCCGTGTTTGGCTCCTCTAACCATATTTGCACCATAATCATTTGAATATTTGATAGCTGTGCTAATCTCTAATATTAGATGTGCATATTCAAAGCCTACTTTATAATCCTTAATTCTTAGTATTTCAACAATCTCTATTACCTTGATCTCCTTTGTAGCAATGGCTCCACCAATGGAGAAATGTTTTTTAATTCTTTGCAGTAAATTTTTAGTGCTTCCGATATAATATCCATTATTTTCCAGTCTAAGCACGTAAACATAATAAATGTCCCCATCCATTTCAAAATATTTTTGCCTTCATGTGTTTATGTCTTTGATATTGTTTGTTGTGTGCCGGCCATTACAAGAGTTCCATATCCGTGTCCATTTCCTCTAAATTGTACAACCGGTCTACTTTGATGTTTTCCCATGTTTCTTTTGGTTTGCTCGCTTCTTCGTCAAACATATTGTCACCGGTGATGGTCTGTTTCTTTTTGGTGGAATAGTTGATGCTTACCGATGTTTCCTCGCCAGAAGCCCGGTGATATGAAGAGGCCGAAAATCCGATCAATTCGAATTTGTTGTTTTGAAAACGAAATGTATAGGTATTATTGGTAACAGACCAACTGCCGCAACTATACCAATATTGCAGGGATATGTTGAGTACTCCGTTCGATATCTGAATGCCGTCAGATTCTTCCAGCGGGTCAGCTAGACAAGGCTGTTCGATGCTGTTTGGCGAGGGAAGAAAACGGTTAGTGTGGGCAACCAACCGGTAATGATCGCCTTCTTTAAAGGCAATGATGATCCCTCTTGGGTTTTGGTTGAGCGTGTCCGGCCCTAACGAATCTTCGGACTGTATGATGATGTTTTCGGGATCGTTTTTCTGGGTGAGCAATACCACATCTTTCTGCCCGTCGTTATTCAAATCGCCGTAAATAGTTTCCACAATGCTCCATTTGCCGGAAACAAAGTCTTTCACATCGGAAACAATACTTGGAATATCGTCATCATCATAGAATGCGTTTTCATCGCATTGGACTTTCGGGAATCCGGACGATTTTTCTTTCGGAACGAATAAAGCATCATCATAGATGTCATCGCTAAAGATCCAACGGGAAATCCCCTTTGCTTTGTTCAGCCAAACCATTTTAAAGTCATTTTCCCTGTCTTGGTTGAGCCATTTGGCATGAATGACTATGGTGTCGCCTATTTGGTAAGACCTTACCACCTCAAGCCGGTCTTGTTCGCCTGCTGCAACATATAAGCGGGTTAATTCATTTCCCTCCAGGATCAATACATCTGCTTCATCGCAAATGGCATACTCTTCTCCCATCTGGGACAATTGAATCCATGTTGAAGGCAAGGTTCGGTAATCGAAAGGCTTTTCCTGCGGATTTCTTTTGTTTCCGCAGCTAACCATGGCGATTGCTAATACGAATATGATTAACCTGTTCATTGTTATTATTTATGATTTAAAAATTCGTTTGTTGTTTGGTCATCGCAGGACAACGTTTGCAGGCAATCTGTATTAATTCAGGTAACCGAACAATGGCTCAATGGAAAAAAGCAAGCCCAGCGCGCTAATGACCATCAAGACAATACCCTATGTTGTCCGTTTTTGTTTAGCGAAAGTATAGTAAAAATCAAAGCCATTGCATAAACGCATGAAAAATTGATGGAGGTAATGCTCCAAAACTACATTTGGTTATTTCATTTTCTACTGTTATTCATCGTCCAATCCTTTTCCGTGAAGGATTTTCGGTATGTATTTTTCGATCCTTGCTTCTCGTGTTTTCGATTGCTTGGGTACAGAGAAATAAAATAGGTAGCCTCTTTGCCGTCCCGGCGTCAATGCTTCGAAAGCAGTTTTCAAGGCATGATTTTCGTCCAATTTCTTTTGAAATTCCTCAGGTACGGCATATTCCCCGGTTGTTTTGTAATGCACTTCCAAGCCGGCTTTTTCTACTTCAACGGCTTCGAGAATGTAGGCTTTTATGATGGATTCTATTTTCACGATTTCCCGGATATGGGTAAACCTGATCTGACGTGCCGCCTGCACATTTTCTGTTTGCTGTATGAGGATGCCATTGGGGTCTTTTAGCAACGCTCCTTTGACAAATAGAAGTGCGCAATATTCTTTAAATCCTTGTATGATCACTATGTTTTTCCCCTGAAATGTGTAACAAGGTTTGCCCCACTTCAACTCTTCGGTTAATCCACAGCTAAGAACGATTGTCCTTAGTTTTTTCATTTCCTGTTGCCATTTTTCGGTTGTATTCAAAAATGCATCGACTTTGGGATTTATGGTGTTTTTTGCCATTGTATGTTATTTTGATTTGTTGACTATTTTATGTATCCGATTGAAATCGTACTACATAACATAGAAAACAATCCCTTTGTTATTTTCAGATGCTTTTTTGTGGAAACTCCGAGTTAGTATTTCAATTGCTGTCGTTTTCTGTGCTAACAGTTCACGACCGTTGACGTTAAACCGCAAATTGATTGTTCGTTACTTATTTCCGCGTTCATAAACCACTTGTACAACGCCTGATTTAAACCTGTTTACTTCGAGTAATTTAAGGTTTATCCTTTCTCTTACATTTTCAAAGAGAGGTTTGCCGCTTCCTAATACTGTCGGATGAATGGAGATTCTGTACCTATTAATTAAACCAAGGTTGATAAATGTCGTGATGAGTTTTGCTCCGCCATATAGCCATATGTCCTTACCTTCCTGTTGCTGAATTTTTGCCACTTTTTCTGCAATATCAGAGGTAATGAAAGTTGCATTACTGTTTTGCTTTGGAGTACTGGAAAAAACATATTTCTTTTTGGCATGAACACTTGCCCAGATAGACTTTTCCGTTTCGCTTGCATTTGCATCCGGCTGAAAATTCCCCCATAGATTATAACTTACCCTACCGTAAAATATAGTGTCAATAGTTGAAAGGAAGCCTTCAAAGTCCATTTCATCGTCCATGATGCACCAATCAATTTCTCCATTAGGCCCTTCAATATAGCCATCAAGGGTTACTGCCAAGTCTAAAATGATGTTTCTCATTGTTTACGCATATTTTTTAACAGGAATAGAATTGTATTTCCTTTATCTCAATTTTTATAGTAAAACGCATATATCCAGAACCAGACAATACCGGCCATGATTACCGTAACGGAACTAATGCCCACGAAAACCCTGGCTGCTTTCCGTCCGAAAAAGTTGATCCACCCGTCTATCTTTTTCAGACTGTAAGTGCTGGAGCTGACGTCTTTCTTAAATAGCCAATCCCAATCGTAAATTGCGGCCAATAGTCCGGCTACGCCCATGAGGACGAAGAATATCCCGAAAAGGTGAGGATTGCTTTTTAGAAAGTTTTCTATTGATTCCATTTTGATTCCTTTTCTTGCTGTTTTTTCACTGTGTCACGCCATTAAAATTGATAATTCCCTGTTTGATCGATTGATTCTTTCAATGCTTTTTTCTCTAAAACAAATTTATCGTAGCCTGTTTTTAAGTTTGTCCAAAAATCTATCAGTTCCTGATTTTGGATGTATTGATTTTTATATGCTTGAAAGTTGGCATCCGTCATACGGAAAGGGAAAATGTAAACGGGAATATCGTTCTGTCCATTGTTGCGGGCGAAAACAGCGTAAAGGTAAATTTCCTTGATTTTGTCATCGGTCATCGGCAGGCAGCCGATGGTTACACATGAACCGTGAATGAAAATATCGCCGCCCAAGTTCGGGGCATTACTCTTTTTCTTGTCTGATTGATTGGGATAATTGATGCCCAATGACAAATAAAAGTTGCTTGCAGGATTAAAACGGTCGATTTTGTAAAAGCCTTCCGGTACCTGCTCATCTCCTAATTTTCGTTTTGGGCCAAGTAAGCCTGAAGATGCACAAATATCATAGCTGGCAATCAATTTGCAAACCGTTTTCTCTTTGTTTTTAGCATAAATCTCCAACTTCTTTTCTGCTTTGTATGCCACGATCAAGATATGTACATTGTCGGCAGTAAGCCCGTTTTGGCGCAGGCTTTCCGCAAAAGTTTGTTCTTTTTCAGTGAGCGCCGTCCGCACACGGGCATATTTTTTCTGTTGCGATAAGAAATCTTGTTGTGCAAAAACGTTGTTGCAACAGATGATGGTCAAGATAAAGATTTTGAATTTTTTTGTTGATTTCATTAGATTTTTATCCATTTTTGGAACACACCACAACTGTCTAAATATTTTACACACTTACTTTTATTCAAGAAGTATGCAAATTTAACAATACCTACTCAAAAAGTGTGTAAGATAAGGTCTATTAACAGATTGTTGACTCATCATCTGTTCATTCATATAATAGTTCAGGCAAAAAAATATCCCCGCATAATAAAACGCGGGGATAGATAAACACAAACCAACTCTATTAAACAGAAACCTTACTTTATCATATTCAGGATCTTAAACATTCTGCCTACTTAAAACCCTCTTTGCCTTTGTCGTTCAGCTTGATCGTCGCTATATTTTTTGAATTGATCGGCAGTTAATATTTCCTTAAATTTTTTATCCCGTTCTGTATTCATTTCCTGCATTTTTGACCTCATTGCATCACGATCACCACCAGCAGCAGTCATTTGTTCTGATAGTTTTTTGGAATAATCAAGATTGATAGCTTCAACCTTAGTCTTTTGATCTGCAGTTAAACTGAGTAGTTCATTCATTCGATCAGTAAGCATTTTTGCTCGTTCTTCTGGCGTCGAATTCTGAAAACCTTGTGCTGATACGAAACCAACGCTCATGACGAATAATACGGCTATTGCAAATAATTTCTTCATACAACAATTTTTAAGATTAATGATCATTTATTGTTTGGTTAGACAACAAAATTTTTAAAAGGTTTAATGATGAAATAAAAATTTTATCATTTTTTTACCATACTATACGGTATGGTATGTTAAAAAATAATTCTGAAATACAATGAATTGATAAAATCAATATGAATTTAAAGAAAAAAGGACTTCTTTGTATAAGAAATATTGTAAATGAAATCTGAATATATAACCATACGTGCAGTAAATTATTATATTTGCTTATTCAAACAATAGACAAAATTTAACTTGTTATGAAAAAGATACTATTATTTATTGCTGTCACAGTATTTCCTTTATTAGGAATCGCACAAGATTACGCTTTCCGGAATCCCAATCTGTCAGAAGATGAACGCATCACTGCTTTTTTAAAAGAATTAACCATTGATGAAAAAATAGCCTGCTTCTCTACCCGTCCCAATCTTCCCCGTTTGGAAATTCGTACTACACGATTTTCAGAAGGCTTACACGGATATGCCCATAGTGGACCGGCCAATTGGGGTGTAACCGGAGCCGGACGTTCCGCTACTACCTGTTGGCCACAAGCCATCGGTTTGGCCGAAACTTGGGACCCTGCCCTTCTTCAAAAAGTTGCTTCGTTGCAAGCGGACGAACACCGGTATCTTTTTCAAAGCCCTAAGTATAATTATTCCGGCGGAATCATTGTACTGGCTCCAAATGCTGACCTTGCGCGTGATCCGAGATGGGGACGTACCGAAGAAGCATTCGGAGAGGATCCATATCTTGTTTCTCGTTTGACTGTGGCATATGTGAAAGGATTGCAAGGTGATCATCCTAAATATTGGAAAACGGCATCTCTTATGAAACATTTTCTAGCCAATAGCAATGAAAATAACCGATTTTTCAACTCTTCAAATTTTGACGAACGCCTATTCCGCGAATATTATGCCTATGGTTTCTACAAAGGTGTAATCGAAGGCGGTTCTCGAGCTTATATGGCTGCCTACAATGCTTATAATGGAATTCCGGCAACTGTTCACCCTGTTTTAAAGAGTGTCACAGTGAATGAATGGGGACAAAATGGTATCATCTGTACTGATGGCGGAGCGCTAGAACATTTGGTGAAAAACCATAAATATTATCCCAATCTCGAAACAGCAGTAGCTGCTTGCATCAAAGCGGGAATTAATGTAATACTCGATGGAATACATCCGCCATATATCCGTAAAGCGCTCGACGAAAATTTGGTAACCGAAGCAGATATAGATGCTGTTCTTCGTGGCGTAATCCGCGTATGGATACGGTTGGGTTTACTTGACTCTTCTCCGAATAATCCCTATGCTTCTATTGGAGTTACAGAAAAAACAGATCCATGGAGCAAGCCAGAAGTCCATAATTTTGTCCGTGAAGTAACTGCCAAATCTGTTGTATTACTCAAAAATGATAAAAACCTTTTGCCGATCTCCAATAAAGTTAAGAAAATTGCGGTTATCGGCCCTCGCGCCAATGAAGTAATCAGCGATTGGTACGGAGGTACTCCTCCATATGCTGTTTCTGCTTTGCAAGGCATCCGTAATGCTTTTGGCAATAATACAGAGGTTACATTTGCCAAAACCAATAAAGCAGATTCTGCTGTTATTTTAGCTAAAGAGGCTGACATTGCTATTGTATGCGTCGGCAATCAACCGCTTAGCTACGGGCTGCCTTGGGGACGTAATTACGTCCCCAGCGATGGACGCGAAGATGTTGATCGTGAAGCGCTCTCGCTCGAACAAGAAGATTTGGTAAAATTGGTACGTGCTGCCAATCCTAATACCGTTATGGTTCTTATTTCCAGCTTTCCTTATACCATCAATTGGTCTGTTGCCAACGTACCAGCCATTGTCCATATTACTCAATCGAGCCAAGAGTTAGGGAACGGGCTCGCCGATGTACTTTCAGGTAAAGTAAATCCTGCCGGCCGGCTTGTTCAAGCATGGCCTGCTTCTATTGCTGATTTATTACCGATTTTGGAATATGATATCCGCAAAGGAAAAACATATATGTATATGAAAGAAAAACCTTTGTTCCCCTTCGGTTTTGGATTGAGTTATACCACTTTCAAATACAGCAATTTAAAAATAGCACAACCACGTATCGCCAATGGACAAACTGTCAATGTATTCGTTGACATCACCAATACCGGCGCATATGACGGCGAAGAAGTGGTTCAATTATACGCTTCTTTCCCCGATAGTAAAGTGTCACGTCCGACTATTGCTTTAAAAGGATTTGCCCGCGTAGCAGTTAAGAAAGGTGCAACAGTTACCGTTACCATACCTCTTGATGCCAATGAATTGAATTATTGGAATGTAGATCGACATGCTTTCGTGCTCGAACCGGGTAAGGTACAACTTCAAGTAGGCGCTTCCTCCGCAGACATACGGCTGCGCACAACTATACAGGCTGCACCATAAATGGTGATTGAAAATATTATATAAATATGTGGTTATATGTAAAATGCCATCAATGCGGTAAGAAGAATAAAGTAAGGCATTACGAAACCAACCGGACCGACTATGCCAAACGATTCGGAGCCGATTTTGACCTTACTTGCCGTAGCTGCGGTTATAATGAACAATATAACGTAGATGATATTGAAGCGAGTCCACAAATTTTGCGGGTAATTATAGGTATAATCATATGGTCATTACTATTCATATATACCTTATTGTTTTTCGCTACATTTTTGTCATTTATTCCGTTTCTGTTTTTTGCCTTGCCTCTGCTGGATATAGTAACTTATAGACTATTTCAAAAGAGGGATAGAAAAAGAGCACACGATTTCAATCGGCATAAGTTTAGAAGGTAAAATTGAAAGAGGCTGTCTCAAAAGTCGAGAATCATGGCTGAACCGAAGCTCAGTGAAGCTAATTGCAAACTCAGCCAAACGCAATGATTTGTAATACAACCGAATAACGTTGAGTGGAATTTGTAATTATTGCATGAGGGCTTCGCCGTTCCGCTTGAAAATAAGCTTTTGAGACAGCTCCTTTTAACTTTATACAATTACTTTTTTGCTTTCATTGCTTCCAGTTCCGTAGTTAGCTGTTCCCATCGAATCATCTCCTCTTCCAACAGCTTTTGCAACTCATGATAATGAGTTGATGTTTTTTCTATCTCTTCCGGATCGATCAAATCAGGCACTGCCAATAAATGTTCGGTGGTTTCGATTTCCCGTTCAATACGGGCAATTTTTGATTCTACTTCCGCCACCTGATTGGCAATTTTGCGGAGTTGCCTATCCCACTCCTTTTTCTCCAAATAATTTTCTTTGTTTTCCTTGGCCACAGGTTGTTCTGTTTTCTCTTCTACCGGCTTGGTTTTGCGATTTAAATCCTGTAATGTTTCTATCTGCCTTTTCTGCAAAAAATCATAAATACCACCAATGTGTTCTTTAATGCGGCGATCACGAAACTCATATACCTTTTCAACCAATCCATCCAAGAAATCACGATCGTGAGATACGACAATTAACGTCCCATCATATTTCAACAAAGCCTGTTTCAAAATATCCTTAGAACGAATATCCAGATGATTGGTCGGCTCGTCCAATAACAAGAGATTATACGGTTCGAGCAACAATTTCACCATAGCCAACCGGGAACGCTCACCGCCTGATAGTACTTTTACTTTTTTATCCACATCCTCACCGCGAAACAGAAAAGCTCCCAACAAATCGCGTATTTTGGTACGGATATCACCCACAGCCACACGATCAATGGTTTCAAAAACTGTTAGGTTTTCATCCATGATCTCATCTTGATTTTGAGCAAAGTATCCAATACGCACATTATGTCCGATCTTAACCATTCCCTTTTCATAGGGCACTTCGCCCATAATGATTTTCGACATGGTTGATTTTCCTTCACCGTTTTTTCCAGCAAAAGCAATTTTCTCCCCCCGGTGTACTTTAAAGTCAATACCATCGAGGATTGTTTTCTCCCCATACCGCTTGACCAGATCTACAGCTTCCACCACAATAGTGCCAGAACGAGGAGCAGGTGGAAATTTAACGTGTATAGCTGACAAATCTTCTTCATCCACTTCAATCCGTTCCACCTTGTCCAACTGTTTGATGCGCGATTGCACTTGTACCGCTTTTGTTGCCTTATAACGAAAACGTTCGATAAACTCTTCCGTATCTTGAATCATCTTCTGCTGATTGCGGTATGCAGCCAGTTGCTGTTCGCGAAAATCCTTGCGAAGCTCCAGATATTTTGTATAAGGAGCTTTATAATCATAAATTTTGCCTAAAGAAATTTCAACCGTACGTTGCGTTACATTGTCCAAAAAAGCCCGGTCGTGCGAAACCAAAACCACTGCTCCGGGAAAATCTTTCAAGAAATTTTCCAACCATTGTATAGATTCAATGTCCAAATGGTTGGTCGGCTCGTCCAATAACAATAAGTCGGGACGACGAAGCAACACTTTGGCCAATTCTATACGCATTCTCCATCCACCGCTCAGTTCTGATGTTTGCCGGTCAAATTCTTCCGGTTTAAAACCCAATCCGATTAATGTTTTCTCCACATCCGCATCGATACTTGCACCACCAAACATTTCGTACCGTTCATTTAATTCGGTTAAACGATGAATCAGGTCTAAATATGAATCCGACTCATAATCTGTGCGCTCGGCAATTTCAGCATTGATGTCTTCGATTTTTCGAAGCAATTCCAGCACCCGGTCAAAAGCCATACGGGTTTCTTCCATCACGGTTTTTCCGCTCTGGTGTATCATTTGCTGAGGCAAATACCCCACCGTAGCGTCTTGTAGAATGGTAACGCTACCAGAAGTTGGAGTTTGCAACCTTGCAAATATTTTCAATAAGGTAGATTTTCCAGCCCCATTCTTGCCCACCAAACCAATGCGGTCACGTTGATTGACCAGGAAAGTGACATCATTGAACAAGTCTGTACCACCAAACGATACCGTCAATTGATTGACAGAAAACATGGAAATCTATTTTTGATTTAGGACGACAAAAGTAAAAGTTTAAAATGATTATTCAATGGAAATAACAATTGGGATATTGTTCCTTATCCTATAAATAGTATCTTTGGCATTCCAAAAATTCACGAATGAACAGACACATAGATCTTCACACATTCCACATTCCCGTTATGGGATTGGCTTATACTGTTGACACGCCTGCAAAAGTTGCCCGTTACGGTATTTCATCAGTCGTTTCCATCATAGAGGATACGTTGATCGAGCGGATGCGTCAATATTATTATCAAAAATTGAACGAACCTTATTTTCCTATACACGCCACCGAACCGGACTATCGTGCCAAACGCATTACTGATTATTTGAACTTGCTCAACAAAATTGTTACAGAACAAATTGAGAAGTTGAAAGCATCTACTTTCGAAGCAGGATCAGATTTGACTTTATATTTTGAAATGCTTCCTGAAACAAGCCTTTTGAAAAAGATTTATGTGAAGATGCAACAAATTCGCGACCGTCAAGAACAAAAGCGAATGGAACAGGAATTACGTGATAAACTATATGCCGGAAGTATTGATGTGAACATCATGACAAAACTGGATAACGAACGTTACCATTCCGACGGCACTTTGATTGAAGATGGTTCGGACGCCGTTGCCGCATTGCGGGGCTACGCCAATAGCGAGCTATCCGGCTCCTCCATTATTTTCTCGGCTGGTATGAATCCCAGATTATTTAGCTATGCTGAAAAACAGATTGATGTGTTTACCAAAATGAAAAATGGTGAATTTGTCAAAAAAATCGTTTTGAAAGTGAGCGATTTCCGTTCATCCATCATACAAGGAAAATATTTGGCCAAAAGAGGATTATGGGTTTCTGAATTTCGTATAGAGTCAGGCTTAAACTGTGGAGGACATACCTTTGCCAGCGATGGATATTTATTAGGCCCTATTCTCGAAGAGTTCAAGACCAAACGAACATCATTGGAAAACGAACTTTTTGAGATATACAAACAAGCTCTGATCGAAAAAGGAAAAACAGTACCGGAATCGCGGCCAAATATCAAGGTAACAGTACAAGGAGGTATTGGCACTTATGAAGAAGATGAGTTTCTCCGCAAACATTATGATGTAGACGCTACAGGTTGGGGAACTCCTTTCTTGCTTGTTCCCGAAGCAGTAACCGTCGATCCGGAAACATTAAAATCGCTATCCGATGCCACAGAGGATGATATTGTGCTGAGCAATACATCACCATTAGGTGTTCGTTTCAATTACTTAAAAGGAATTTCTGGCGAAAAAGAAAAATACCAATTGGCTGAAGAGGGCCGTCCGGGAAGCCCTTGCTCAGAGAAGTTATTGCAAGCCAACACCGAGTTTACGGACAAGCCAATATGCACAGCATCAGTGACTTATTTTAGAAAAAAAATCCAACAGATACGCGATACCGAACCGGATGTTCAAATCCAAGCAAAAAAAATATCTGCGTTATATGAGAAAGAATGCCTATGTATTGGATTGAGTAATACGGCTATACGGCAATATCATTTACCTCCTATTGGTAAAACCATACATGGAGTGACCGTTTGCCCGGGACCCAATTTAGCTTATTTCGATAAAGTTGTTTCTCTGAAAGAAATGATCGACCATATTTACGGACGCACCAATTTATTGAAAGAAGGATATCGTCCGCACGTTTTCATTAAGGAAATCAAAATATATCTGGAATATCTAAATGAACAAATGCAAGGCGATGACCTGACAGACGCCAAACGGATCAAATATTATCAGTCTTTTTGTAAAAACATGGAAGACGCTATCGTCTACTATAGTTCTATTTCCAGCCATATAGCAGAATCCAATCAATTTACCGCCGAACTGCAACAAGCCGGTGAAGAAATTACACAGATAAAAGCCACCATAGAAACGAACAAGAATAATTGATCATAAATCAACAATTAAATATATATTTGTATTTTTTAAAGGATAATTTTGTCGATCAAACCACACATTGTGTCGATCGTTTTTGAATTGTGTATTCCATTGGCATTAATATTGTTTGATCAATTGTAGAATTGAATGTCTAATTTTCTTTATGTTTCTTAGTTACAAGCATCTTGCAAGTTATGCTATTTATTCATTGTTTATTATCATAATACCGATTATATGAAAAAATTGTCTTATGTTATAGTATGTTTCTTTCTTTTTACAGCTGCCATTTGCAGCTGTTCGAAAGATGATAACCCAGAAGAAGAAATCACACCTTCTTCCCTTCCTACCATTACCAATTTGGTACAAAGCATAGCAAGCCCCCAACCTGGTGATCAAGTGATCATTTCTGCAACTGTAACAACAGAAAAAGGAACAACACTCAGTGCCGTAACGCTTAAATGGACGCTCGACGGCGCAAACCAGACTTCTGTTGCTATGAGTAACGGAGGAACTGGTGATGTTTATTCAGGTACAATTACAGGACAAATTGCCGCCGGTGTGGCGGTTGCTTATACTGTTTCTGCGACCAATGTAAATGGGACCACTGATAAATCTGGAAATTATACTGTAAAAGCTCTTCCCACTCCCACTGGTTATTCACAATTATTTTTGAATTAAATTAATGGGAACGGCTCAGATGGGGATAAGTACATCGAGCTTTATAATAACTCTACAGAAGCAATCAACCTTGAAGGAGTAGTTATTTATTACAATAATGCAGATTCGGAACCAGAGGTTACATGGACAGGGACAACACAAATTATCCAGTCCAAATCCTTCTTATTGCTCAAGGGAACCAAGGGTAGTGGAGATTTAATTAAAGGACTCTCCGCAACACAAGGTGTTGTTGTGGAATTGCAAGATCCAGACGGCAATCAAATAGATATATTCAGGATAGGTGAAGATATGAGTAGAGCAAACTCTTACTCACGAATCCCTGACGGAACAGGAGTCTGGTATTATACCGATGTTACAGGAACGCAAAACGCTACAAACGGAACAAACACTTCCGGTTTAGAGTCTATTATAGCACTTCCTTGGATTACCGGACTTACACAAGACATTATGTTCCCCACAGCTACCGATGCGGTAAAAGTTTCTGCCACTGTAAGAACTATTTCCGGCACAACATTAACATCGGTCATTCTCAAGTGGACACTCGATGGCAACGCACAGTCGGATATTACAATGGCCAATCTTGGAAATACTTATTCGGGAACGATTGCAGCCCAAGCTGTAGGTGCAGAAATTGTTTATACCGTTGTTGCCACCAATAGCGAAAACGGCACAGCCGAATCTTCAGAAGATTACACCGTATCGTCTACAGCTATTGATTATAGCAAGTTGGTTATCAATGAAATTGATGGTAACGGCAAATTTGTAGAAATATATAACAATGCGTCGTATGACATTCCATTGGTTGGTATTACATTAATTAAAAACGAAGAGACAGCAAGCAACAAGATTTGGTGGACAGGCCTTGACGGCGCCATTATTGAAGCTGGTAAATATTATACAATTGTTCAATCAGGACTATTAACACCTACAGGAGCAAGCGAATATACAGGCGCCAGCGGAATTTCTCCGAAAAAAACACTAAAATTTGAATTGAAGACGTCTAATGGAACTATTTTAGACACCTTCTCTCGTTTGATAGAGGGTAGCAGTACTCTTGATGCAGATTGCTTACCGGATTACAGTAAAACACCAAAATATTCATTTTCTCGTTGCCCTGACGGTATAGGAGAATTTAAATTAGCTGTTCCATCGTGCAATGCACAAAATCCGTCAACCTCTGACGACCCAATAGTGACCACCCCCTTAACTCCGTAATTAATTTCGGTATAACTCTTAAAAAACCCGAATAAGTCTTTGTGACTGTTCGGGTTTTTACTATATCAGGAAAATCAAATTTATACTAGCATTTAAAACATCAAATACCATTATTTGATTCTGACATTATTGATGATTTTTCTTATTATTCTTGCATCACTTCCTTTTTAAGGGCATCAATATTAATGTGCTTAATGTAGGAAACGATATTAAAGTAAATTCTATGAAAATCGTATCCGCCGTTTTTCATTTCATCAATAGCTTCCTCTTTGCTCCAATTTTGAAATAAAATCCGGTATAATGCAACTATTAAACCGGTTCGGTCTGATCCATGTTTGCAATGAATCACAATTGGGCCTTTCCGGTTATAAACAAAACGCAATGCATTCACTGTATCGTCCCAATTACAGTCTTCAGCCATCATTTTTACATGATGAAATGTTAAAAGAGAAGCAGATGGCTTATATGAATCATCGCTAACAAATTGCCTTAAATTCAAAACTTCACGAATACCCATTTTCTCCAATTCGGTAAATCCTTTTGCGTCGGGTTGTGATGAACGATATATGCCTTCGTCAACCAAATACAAGTTATCCACATATTGCGCCGCGATAGGAACTGCCCATTGCGGATTTCTTTGCGCTTGAACCTCCAACACAAAAAACACCAGTAAAACAACAAGATATTTATGCATCAGTATTTTATTAAAAGCCAAGATTGCTTCGTCCTCGTTCCCTGTTCGGCTACGCTGTTTAGGCAAGTTCGTCCTCGCAATGACGTACGGTTTCGTCATTGCGAGGTGCTTGCACCGAAGCAATCTATATAAGCTTAATATCCAATCCGTTTCTTAATTTTTAATATGCCCTTGCAAAAAGCACCCGTTTATTAGATGGTTTCCCGGTAAGGATACATTTACCTGCTTCTTCAGGAGCGTCAAACGGAATGCAACGAATTGTGGCTTTGGTTTCTTCCTTAATTCGTTCCTCAGTTTCTGTCGTGCCATCCCAATGAGCCATTACAAAATAACTTTCATCCAATAACTTTTTGAATTCATCATAGGAGTCCGCTTTTTGTGTGTGGGACTCACGGAACGTCAATGCTTTTCGGTAAATATTTTCCTGTATTTCATCCATTAATTTAACAACCACATCAACCACTTGGTTGAGCGGATATATATTTTTTTCCAATGTGTCGCGACGAGCTACTTCGATGGTGCCATTTTCCAAATCTCTTGGCCCTATCGCCAAACGAACAGGAACGCCTTTTAACTCGTGTTCTGCAAATTTAAACCCGGGCTTTACCGTATCGCGGTCATCAAATTTAACCGTCAAACCTTTGGATTCCAATTCTTTTTTCAACGGCAATATTTTTTCTTCTAATAAGGGTAGTTGCTCCGGTTTTTGGTAAATGGGTACAATAACCACATGTACCGGCGCCAATTTGGGCGGCAATACTAATCCATTGTCATCCGAATGCGCCATAATGAGCGCACCCATCAAACGTGTAGACACTCCCCATGAAGTAGCCCACACATAATCTAAATTACCTTCTTTTGTAGCAAATTTTACATCAAACGCCTTAGCAAAATTTTGCCCTAAGAAATGTGAAGTTCCCGATTGCAACGCCTTCCCGTCTTGCATCATAGCCTCAATCGAATAAGTTTTGATAGCGCCGGCAAAACGCTCATTTTCTGACTTTTCTCCCCTGATTACAGGCAAGGCCATATATTTTTCAGCAAATTCGGCATATACATTAATCATTCGTTCGGTTTCTTCCATCGCTTCGGCTTCCGTTGCATGCGCTGTATGCCCTTCCTGCCAAAGACATTCAGCTGTACGTAAAAATAATCGCGTACGCATTTCCCATCGCACCACATTAGCCCATTGATTAACTAAAATCGGCAAATCGCGATAAGATTGTATCCATCCTTTATATGTATTCCAAATAATTGTTTCGGAAGTGGGACGCACCACCAATTCTTCTTCTAATTTGGCGTCTTCGTCCACCACTATGCCTTTTCCATCAGGTGAATTTTTGAGCCGGTAATGGGTTACTACGGCACATTCTTTGGCAAAACCTTCTACATGGCTTGCTTCACGACTAAAGAATGATTTCGGGATAAACAATGGAAAATAGGCGTTTACATGCCCTGTTTCCTTGAACATTTTATCCAATTGATCCTGCATTTTTTCCCAAATGGCGTAACCATAAGGCTTGATCACCATACATCCGCGTACCGCCGAATTGTCGGCCAAATCGGCTTTCACCACTAAATCGTTGTACCACTGAGAATAATTCTCGCTCCTACTCGTAATATCTTTTGCCATTGAATGATTTTGGTATAGAATTTGTGTTTTAATGAGATAAATGAATTATCATTGCAAAAGTAAATATTTTACCATTAATCAAAAAATAGGAGGACGAGTCATGAAAACGAAATTTATTATTCCGGGAATCATTGTCCTAACAGCGGCTGCCTGTTCTTCCAGTAAGCAAGTAACTTCATCTGCGCACGAGGATGATATATATTACAACCCGCAAAAAGTTGCTGTAAGGCCATCCAATAATCAAGCAAGTAACGGCGGAACAGCCACAGCAGCTAATAGTTATAATTATCCGGCATCGACGACTCAAAATAATTCGTCATCTCAAAAAAGTAGCGAAGGGATGAGCGATTATGAAAAGTATCGTGCCGCAGTGGAAGCAGGAGAATATAATTCTGCTCCGGTTGAATATTACGATAACAGTAATAATGGTAATAATAACGGTAACAATACCCAAAATTATACTACCGAAAAAAGCGCATCCAACGGACAAGGCAATACCTATTATATCAATAATGCCTACTTTGACGATAATTCCTATACGGCACGTATCAATCGTTTTGATAGGCCATATTACGGATATAGTTATTACGATCCATGGTTTTACGGGCCAAGCACGAGTTTGTGGTATAATTCTTATTACGGATGGGGTATGAATTTCTCATTCGGATGGGGGTGGGGTTATCCATACTACGGATATTATTCTCCTTATTATTCACCATACTATTATCCCGGATATTACCCTTATTATTCTTATTATCCCTACTACGATTCTTACTATTATCCATCAAGAGCTGTAGTAAGAGGCCCTGTCGCACGCCGCAGTGGTGGCACATACGTATCATCAGGCAGCAGAGCTTCCTCTTACAGAACATCAAGTGGGACATCGGTATCTTCTGGAAGCCGGTCGACATCCGGAAACATGTATCGTAGTTCGACCAACAGTTCAAGTTATAGCAGAAGTTCTGCGACAAATACAAATAATAGTAGTTATAGCAGGTCATCTACACCAACGAATAATAACAGCACGAATTATAGCCGGTCTAGCACCACAAACAGCTCTGAATATAGCCGTTCGTCAACACCAAGTAGATCTGACGCGGTTCAACCAAGTAGATCTAGTTCGACTCCTGTAGACAATTCGATAAACAGATCACGTAACAACAGTAGTTCAAGCTATTCCACACCGAGCAATTCACGGTCGTCAACACCAAGTACGACTGCGCCATCACGTAGTTATAGCACACCAACACCATCGCGTAGTTCAACACCCACTTATTCTGCGCCACAACGTAGTTCTGGTGGAAGCTATAGTGCACCATCAAGATCTTCCACTTCTGGTGGAAGTTCAGGAGGAGGCGCTTCGAGGAGTTCTTCGGGTGGAGGTAGAAGGTAATAATAGCCATTCACAAAACATAACCTAAAAATAAAGAGAATGAAAAAGATCATCGCTTTTTTGGTAGCGTGTTGTGCAACTTTTGGGGTTATGGCACAAAGTGCAGACGAGCTTTTATTCCTATCAAGGTATTATCCGGGAGGAACAGCCCGTTCAGTAGCAATGGGCGGAGCATTTGGCGCATTGGGTGGTGATTTATCTTCGCCTACCAATCCGGCTGGAATTGCCGTATATCGGGGGGCTGAATTTACATTTTCGCTTGCAGTACCCTTTAATAATACCAAGTCGTGGTACAATGGCTACGAGACCTCAGAAAGCAACTCAAAATTTGTTCTCAACAACATTGGATATGTATATACATGGGATTTTAACCGTCCGAGTGGTTTCCAGAGTTTAAGCTTAGGGCTTGCTTACAACCGATTGAGTGAATTTAACCGAGATGCATTTATTGGAACGCCTCATGCCGGCTCATCTATGTTAGATGAATTTAGCACGAATGTTAATAATGGTATTTATGAGGATTTTTATGAAGGTCTGGCAGAAGCAACTCAGACCATATGGGAATCAAGTGCAGGAGAAAATGGTTACCCTGGATGGATCAATGATTATATATTAGCAGGTAGTGGAGGCAAAGGGATATACGGGCAAGAAATGACCCGGAGAGTCAATACCAGAGGCGGGCTTGGAGAGTATAGTTTCTCCGTAGGAGCCAATTATAACAATCTTTTGTTTATGGGCGCTTCACTTGGCCTGCAAGATGTATATTACAGAAATTCCTATTTTCATGAAGAATTTCCCGGATTTCCACTGTTGGATTATTATAATTTTAGCGACGATTATGCAACCAATGGTTTTGGGATGAATATGAAATTGGGATTAATCGTTCGCCCGATACACATACTCCGCATTGGCGCAGCCATACAAACACCGACTTATTTCTGGATGCGATCAGAATTTATGACTGAAATGGAAGCAATATACAATCAACCTCCTATTGCTGGAAGCCGTGATGATTGGTTTTATGCTGAAAGCCCCATTGCTGAAACAAAATATAAAGCCATAACGCCATGGCGATACAGTACAAGCGCTGCTGTGTTATTTGGCAGTTACGGACTATTTAGCGCTGAAATGGAATATGTAGATTATTCAAAGAGTAAATTACGTCCAAATTCAGATTATTCAGCATTAAATGATGACATTGGAGGAGCTTATACAAACGCTATTAACCTAAAAACTGGCATAGAAGGGCGTTTAGGTCCTCTTTCTTTACGTGCCGGAGTTGCATATTTAGCAAGCCCCTATAAAGGAGATAGCTATACAACAAACGGTACTCCGATTTATTCTGGAGGTATCGGGTTCAGAGGCAATTCATTTTATATTGACGCAGCATATTCATTTACCAAACTTCCAACCGAAGCATATAGAATGTATAATGTTGGCAGTGAGACAAGCTATGCCGATCTAAATACGAATGCCAATAAGATTATTGTGACGGTAGGATTCAGGCTTTAAAAATATTTAAGATAAAGGGAAAGAGGTTTTTCACAATGATTGGAAAACCTCTTTTTGCATTTTAGTTAAAACATGATTAATCAAATAAACCTACAGGAAAATAATACCTGTTAGGAAATGGCACCTGAGGCTGTGCAAAAAGTCTTTCCCGAGGCTGTACGAAAAATCGCATTTCACGGCTGAATTACAAATTCAGCCGAACATTATTGCCTGTAAAATAAGCTAATAACGTTGAGCGAAATTTGCAATTTCGCTCAAAAATATACTTTTTGCACAGCTTCCCTGTATTAATTATGTCCATTTATTTACACTGAATGTGTCCAAAATAATTTATACCTTTGTGTGTTCATGTAAATAATGAAAAGCAAGGAATCAAAGATTATTCAAAGGCGGCTTCGCAGCTCGTATGCTACGTCTATCATCAGCATTTCGTTGGTATTATGTATGCTGGGAGTAATCGGAATTTTATTGCTTACCACAAAACGGGTCAGCAATTATGTGAAAGAAAACATCGGCTTTTCTATATTTCTGAAAGAACAAGTGAAAGAGGCGGATATATACCGTTTTCAGAAAACATTAGATGCCGCCCCGTACGCTCAATCAACCCGTTATGTGACCAAAGAAGATGCAGCAAAGGAGTTTACGGTGGAATATGGTAAGGACTTTGTCGAGTTTTTAGGATATAACCCTTTATCCGCTTCCATCGAAGTAAAATTGGAGCCTGCATACGCCAATAACGATAGTATTGCGCTCATTGAAGCCTCACTTCAAAACGTAGAGGAAGTAAAAGAAATTTCTTACCAAAAATCCATCATTCATGTTTTGAATGAGAATATGGAGAAAATTAGCTTGTTTATTTTTGCATTTAGCATCTTGCTTTTTGTAATTGCTATTTCTTTGATTAACAACACCATTCGCCTTTCGGTATATTCGCGCCGCTTGTTGATCCGTACCATGCAATTGGTGGGAGCAACTAATGGTTTTATACGAAAGCCATTTCTTTTACGAAGCGCTTTACACGGTATTTATAGCGCATTTATCGCAATGGCCATATTGGTATTATCCATTTATTGGACTGAAAACCAATTAGAAGGCATACTTAGCGTTAATGATGTACAGATACTCGGTGGATTATTCCTCATTGTTTTTGTTTTAGGCGTTACGCTTAGTTGGATATCCACTTTTTTTTCAGTAAATAAGTATCTGAAAATGAAAACCGATAAACTTTATTAT